>JABMRO010000677.1 GCA_013202635.1 Planctomycetota bacterium | reverse complement strand
TCTATTGTTTCAACATCAATCCCGGCCTGTTTACAGGCCTGGGCCGTAGCGCCGATGACAAAGCCGGAGCCACGATTGACGTGCTGATGCAGCTTCGGATTATTCGTGTATTGTGCAAAATCGTAATCTTTGACTTCGGCATCGAATGTGGTAGGAAACGTCGAGGCATCGAAAATAGTAGTTTTAGCTACGCCGCTCTTGCCCGTCAAAAGTGCCTGCCAGAGAGATTCTACATCGTGGCCTAAAGGACAAACAGTGCCCATTCCGGTTATTACAACTCGTTCAGTCATTTATTTGACCTTTTATATACTAATTTAAATAATGAATATTCAACAAGGAATATCGAACATCGAAGTTAAAAAACGTTTTCTATCCCTTCTTTTTATACTTGTTCTTCTCCGCTGTTTTTACACTTGTAACAAAAATTAAAATTAGCTCATCGCACTCAGTTATAAGAGCTTCAATTTCTTTGGTAGATTTTGCCAAACTTACGCGCACAATAATCTTGAGCCATACTCTCGTCTCGCGAAGTTCCTTAAGGACTATTTTAATTTTATGAATAAAATCATTACGAGATTCAGCACTCTGTGCCTCACCATAATTAGACGCTGGAGCTGTTCCGCAGCGAAGTAATTGACCTCCTATATGATTTGCCGCCCGTGTATTAGGTAATGCTTCAACTACATTTATTATTCGAACTGCAAAATCAATTAAACGTTTCTCAAGGTCATATTTATTATTTTTATGTTCTTCTTTTGGCATTTACAATTTAATTCATTTAATTCTTCATTCATAATTCCTTGTTCGCTATTCGATATTCAATATGGTTGTTTCAATATCACCGCGGCTGTTTGTCCACCGTATGTATAGCTGCAGGAAAGTGCATAACGAATCTTTTTTTCCTGAAGTTTATCTGAAATATTCAAATCACAACCGTCGGCTCGTGTGTCGCAGTTTTTCGCAGGGGGTATTTTACCGTCAGCCATAGCACAGACTGCGGCGATAATATCAACTGCTCCGCTTGCAGCGCCTGTGTTGCTTAGCATACTCTTGGTCGGCCAGACACTCGTTCGGGTTGCCGCTTCTCCGAGAGCTGTTTGGATAGCTTTTGCCTCAGCCAAATCATCGGCTGGTATTCCCGTGCCATGCGGGATAATCAAGTCTAAATCCTCGGGCCCTATCTGAGCATCAGCCATCGCCTTTTGTATTGCAATTTCAATGCCTTTACCATCCGGCTCAAGATGTTCGTATTGAGGATTAAGATTATTGCTTTGGCCGATTCCAACAACTTCGGCTAAAATTTTCGCATTTCGCTTTTCGGCATTTTCCAGATTTTCCAATATTACTATGCCGGCGGCTTCGCCGAAAACAGAGCCTTTGGCATCAGCGTCAAAAGGTCTGCAGGCCGAAGCGGGCTCATCATTGTTTTGATCGGTAGCTCTTTTAAGCAGGCACTGGCGAATCATAACTATCGGATTAACCTTCGCCTCAGCGCCGCCGGCAAGAGCAACATCACTGGCACCGCGAGCGATAATCTGTGCCGCTTCAGCTATTGCCAGATGCGCGGAGGTTTCTGCACAGGTGATAGAGTTGCTCGGCCCCTGAATATCGTGAATAATGCCTATATGGCAGGCGAGCATGTTGGGAAGATATTTCAACAGCCATAAAGGTGTTACCATTTCAAGGCCTTCTTTGCCCCATTTATGGATGTCAAATTTACCATCGGTTATACTTGCAGCTACCGCTGGAGCCAGTTCAACCAGGTCGCAGCTTATAAGACCCGCCCCCAGATTGATTGCCATACGCTCAGGATTGACGTTGATGTTTTCCGGGTCGATGCCCTTTGTAATAAGGCCGCTGTCGGTCAATGCTTCGTTTGCCGCTATGATCGCCAGTTCAATATCCCTGGACATCAGCTTAACAGCTTTTCGAAATGTCTTCGGCACATAATCTCGTATTTTATAATCGGGAACCTGGCCGGCTAACTTGCAGCTAAAGCCTACAGGATCAAATGCTGTAATTTTGCCTATCCCACACTTACCGGCACATAGGGCCGCCCATGTTTCACTTGCGGTTAATCCAAGGGGGGTTACTGCACCAAGGCCGGTTATTACTACGCGAGCCGAATTCATCATTTTTGCTCCGAATCGGCGGCGGTTCTGGCGTTACCTGAGACCACATCTCGCAGAAGTGATTCGAACACCGATGTGTCGGCAGTGAACACAAAGTTTTCCTCAGGAAATTCTTTACCCGCCAGATTCTGGTCTATATGGCTGAACATTAAATCTATTTCGGCAATTAACTTATCTGCACAGGTAATTTTACCGCTTGTGCTTGCGGCTTCCGGAGCAATAGAATCTATTTCTGTATCTAATTTTAGCGTATCGCCCGGCTTTACATAGTCGAAAAAGATGGCTTTTTTTATCTTCGCAAGGATGACTTTTTCCTGAAAATTCTTTGCCTCTCCGACGAGTATGCCTGATGTCTGGGCCATTGCCTCAATCATTAAGCATTCCGGCATAACGGGAAAGCCGGGGAAATGGTCGTGCAAATGCTCTTCGGCAAGGGTTACATTCTTTATCGCGACGGCACGCCGGCCACTTTGAAACTCAATAAATTTATCTATCCAAATCCAACGCATATTCCGCCTATATTATAGTGTTCACAGTTGAAATTTCCCATTAATTCGCGGAAAAGTAATTTTACAACAATGACTTACAATCCCACTCGCGGGAATTTATTACCCTTCAAGGG
>JABMRO010000676.1 GCA_013202635.1 Planctomycetota bacterium | reverse complement strand
AGACATGAGTAATCAAATTTCAAATTTCAAATTTCAAATTTCAAATTTTCGCCGCTGCCTTGTGCTCTTGTGCACTTGTGCACTTATGCTCTTGTGCACTATTCTGACCAGCTGTGAGAATTTTCCCGGTGACGAGGATTTTTACGAAATCACGGTGGCACCCGAAAAGCTGCGACAGGTAGAAACTCTTGCACTTCAGAAAGCCGAAGTTGAAGAGAACGACCGTACGGATGCGAATGAACCGCCTCCTCCAGAACTTATGCTTAATCTTGAGCAATGTCGGGCCTTGACGTTAGAGAACAACCTTGACCTTAAGGTACAGCTTATCAGTCCGGCTATTGCCGCTGAGCGGGTAGGTGAAGCAGAAGCTGCGTTTGAGGCGGCATTTACTTCAAATATGGTTTATTCTAAAGGAGATACCCCCGCTGTTACCTCTCTTGACGATATATCAGGCTCACAGGTAAGCAATTTATACACGGATCTTGGTGTTCAGGTTCCTTTGCGAACCGGCGGAACTGTACGATTTGACATGGCTGACAACCGTACTAACACGGATGCACAAGCGTCATTTAATCCTTTCTTTAGCTCGGACCTTGGTGTTTCAATTAGTCAGCCGCTTCTTAGAGGTGCCGGCAATCGAGCCAACACCCACGCCATTCGTATCGCAGAGTATGAAAGGCAGATAACCGATGCCAGAACAAAACTTGAGGTCATACGGGTCATTGCTGCTGTGGACCGTGTGTACTGGCGGCTTTATGCGTCCAGAAAAGAACTGGAAGTACGGAAAAAACAATATGACCTGGCCAAAACTCTAAATGAACAGGCCCGCCGGTTTGTTGAGGCCGGCGATAAAGCACAAGTAGAGATTATCCGAACCGAGGCCGGTGTCGCACAGCAGCTTGAGGCTATTATCATAGCCGAGAATAATCTAAGAGACCGGCAGCGCGAGTTTAAGCGGACTCTTAATAAAACCGGACTGGATATGCAGACACCGACAATAATAATACCCACTACCGAGCCTGTCCCGGTGCGCTATGAGCTGGAAAAGCAGCGGTTAGTGTCAATAGCGTTCGAGAATCGCATGGAAATGCTCGAACTGGAGCTTCAAATTGCTGAGGATATCAGCTCTATCGATTACATGCACAACCAGGCATTGCCTTTGATCACAATGGATTATAGGTATAATGTCAACGGCCTGGGAGATTCGAGAGACGACTCGGTTGATTTGCTTTTCAATAAAAGATTTGAGGACCACCGCGTTGGCGTGTCGCTTTTGGTGCCGTTGGGAAATGAGGCCGCAAAGAGCCGGCTGCGCCAGGCGTTTTATCAGCGCAGGCAACGATTGGCTACGCGTAATAATCGGCAGGCACTGATTGAGCTTGAGGTACTGAATGCTATCGACCAGCTTGAGGCAAACTGGCAGCGTATATTGGCCAGCAGACAAAGTGCAATTCTGGATGGCCGGCTGTTTGAAGCTGAGAAACGTCAGTTCGAACTTGGTTTGAGAACATCTACAGACGTACTTCAGGCCCAGACGAACTTTGCTAATTCCCAGAGTTCTGAAATCCTGGCGCTGGCCGAGTATCAAATAGCACTTGTAGATTTGTCCTATGCAACCGGAACTCTGCTGGGTGCTGCAAAAGTACGATGGGAACCAATTGTGCCGCAAAGTAGCATTAAATAATATACCATCGAGAGCTTATCGACAAATCAAAGAATTGTAGGTGCTCCGCTCAGGATTCCGATGGTTTACTCTGTAACTTCCGGACAGGAGAGAAGATAGTCTATGCATCCACTTAATTTAGCTGTTGCAACAGCAACCGTGGAGTCCGCTGCACCGTAATAAAGATTGATCTGGTCGGTTTCTTTATGAATAATGACACCGCTGGGAAACACAACATCAGCAACGTCCCCGATACGTTCATAAGCAGCTCTTGGACCAAGGACCCACTCATCACTTCTTCGCAAGACCTTCCATGGTGAATTCAAATCCAAAAGCGCCAAACCGACACGGTATATTGCTCCTGCAGTAGTAGCACGAACACCGTGATAGAACAACATCCAGCCGTGTGGTGTTTCTACCGGCTGGCAGGCCAGTCCGACTCTGTGACCATCCCAGTAAGCATGCCTTGTTCTAATCAACGGACGATGGTCGCCCCAGTGCTTCAGGTCGGGTGAGAAACTTATCCACATATGAGCTTCACCGCGGACAATGGGACGGTGTATCAGTGCAAATCGTCCGTTAAATCTTCGTGGAAACAAACATGCATCTTTGTCTTCCGGCGGCAGCAAAGCACCCAGCCGGGCAAACGCTTTAAAATTCTTGGTAATCGCCAGTGATACCACCGGGCCGCCTTCACTGAAAGAAACATAGGTAACAGCGAATTGCTTCTGCTCTTCGAGCCAGACAATACGGGCATCTTCCAACCCCCACTTTTCTTCTCGTGAGCTTTGATCGGCTTCGAAAGTGGGTGTAGAGTCAATTTCCCAGTTAGTTAATCCATCGGCACTGCGGGCAACGGTCAAATGCGAAAAGCCGCGCATATCCTCGACGCGAATCAACAGCAATACCTCTGAATTTAACTTGGTAGCAGCGGGATTAAAGACCGCATTCGTCGGATAAGGCCAATCCTCCGGCGACATTATTGGATTGCCCTCGTATCTTGTAAAAAGTTCATATGCTATTTTTTGCCGTGAAAGTTCGGGCATAATTTCAACCTCAAAAAATCAAAGTACTTTTCCATATTAAAAAACCAAGGGCAAAAAACCGTGATTTAACATTCAAAAGCTTCTGCTTCAAGCCCTTAGCAAACCTTATCTAAACTTAATCGGCAAGATGGCCGGCTTTCTGTAAGTCAAAGTGTAACTTTTGGATACGATGGAATAAATATTTTCCATCCCGCCGGATAAATATGAGCATCGACGGCACACCTCTCAGGTTGTTATTCATGTCTGCACGCATAGAGCACAATTAACTATTCATGCTCTGTAGAAAAGCTCTTTGAAACAAAAATAAGACTATTAGCAGGTTGTGTGTTATGGCGAGCAGGAATACTTCTCTGAGTTGAGGCCAGTATTCTT
>JABMRO010000675.1 GCA_013202635.1 Planctomycetota bacterium | reverse complement strand
ATATTGATGTTGGCGGATAGATTAAATAAAGATGATAAATTCGATGAAATGTTAGGGCGAACTTTGCGTTCGTCTTCGCAGACGGTGCCAGCCGATTTTACTCAGAAGATGTCAGGGCGGATCAGGCAGGCCGAAGAGCAGAAGATTTTAGCTCGTGTGGTTCTGCAGGAAAGACTCGCTCTGGCAGGATGTATTGTGTTCGGTGCTGCCGCAATTGTTGTGGCGACAGCCTTTCCGGACACTATTACAGCGGTTTTTCAAAGTATTGTCGGAAGTTTCACCCAGCGCAGTGGCGCCTTAGTTAGTAGAATCCTGCAGAGTATCGAAACTGTGCGGAATCAGTGGCAACTCTATACGGTCCTTGCGGCCATGGCCGGATTCGCTGTCTATAGTCTTGTCGATTTGCTGGCGGGTGATAGATTAAGGACCGCCTAAAGCATATTCACCCGGAAGAGCCCCCCTCAGGCCGGGCAGTAAAGGATTCTTCAAATACAAGAGATTGGCACCGGCCAAGGTAAGATTTCTTCGTTTATTCACTCAATTCCTAACCACTCATCGTTTCAAGCCGGATGCCCAATTTTAGGCGAAATTCGCGTAATTACGCCGAATTTTCGAGAAATCACCAGGTTTTACTTGACGCAGAACGGGTAAATTTGTTATATATAGATATATTGGTGTAGTGTGTGCCCGTATTGGGCTGTCTCAGAGAGTATTTTGACTTTCTAAGAGGTTCTGTAGCCTTTCGAAAATCTCCGGGCCACATAGAACAACAAATAGAAGGCAAGATCACCGAAGTTGCAGACACTAGAGATAAGATTTTGTGTTTCAGGTGACGGCTAATATCTGTCTTTGGAGGACAGGAGGAGTCATTATGCAAGGGGACAAAGTTCGTTGTAACATTAACTTTGTGTCTCGAAGTTGGTTTTTTACATTTCAACTAACAATCCGTTCAAAAAACGAGTTTTTTATTTTGCTGCAAAAGCAAATTTTTTTAACTCTAATTTAAGGAGAAGTGTTATGTTTAGAAAATTGATTTATTTAGTTTCCTTTGTTCTGGTGCTGAGCCTGGTTGGCAGCGCTTCGGCTGCGCTTCCGGCAGGATGGCTAAACCAGGATATCGGCACTACCGGCGGCAGCGCAGATGAGACCGGCGGCACATGGACCGTTAATGGCGACGGTGCCGACATCTGGGACAATGCAGACCATTTCCACTTCGTGTATCAGTTTCTTGAAGGAGACGGCGAGATGACTGCGCGCGTAACCGATGTCGGTACGGGCTCGAATAACTGGGCCAAAGCCGGCGTTATGATTCGCGAGACACTTGAGCCGGGCTCCACGCACGCTATGGAGGTTATTACGCCGGGCGAAGGCGCCGGGATAGCCTTCCAGTGGCGTCCGACCACAGGTGGTGGCTCGGTCTGGTCGGACAGCACCGAACCTGTTGTGTCGCCGCCTTATTGGGTACGGATAAAGCGCACCGGCGACCTGTTTGAAGGCTTCCATTCGCCTGATGGCATTACCTGGGAAAAAGAAGGCGATATAACAATCTCAATGGTTCCGAACGTTTATATCGGCCTGTGCCGAACATCGCACGCAGCCGGCGAAGTGCGTTCGGCCACGTTAGACAACGTAAGTTATGTCGGCAATATCAGCGGCCCGCTAAAGGCCTATAACCCAGAGCCCGCTGACGGCGCCCTCCTTGAGGATACATGGGTGAGTATGAACTGGACGGGGGGATATACGGCGGCTTCACATGATGTATATTTCAGCGACAATCTTGCTGATGTGGAGGCCGGCGCCGAAGGAGCATTCCAGGGAAATCAGCCTGCTACTAATTTTGTTGTCGGCTTTCCCGGATTTCCTTATCCGGACGGCCTTGTTCCAGGTACGTCATACTACTGGCGTATCGATGAGGTCGAAGCAGATGGAACCATGATACACCAAGGCAATGTCTGGAGCTTTACGGTCCCACCCAGGAAGGCATACAACCCCATGCCGGCTGACAGCGGCGCGTTCATTGACCCGGAAACAGACCTTAGCTGGAATGCCGGCTTTGGTACGAAACTGCACTATGTTTACTTCGGTGACAATTTTGACGACGTGAATAATGCCGTCGCAGGACTCCCACAGGGAAATACAACCTTTGACCCCGGTACGCTTGAGTTAGAGAAGACTTATTACTGGCGTGTCGATGAGTTCGATCCTCCTGCCACACACAAGGGCGATGTCTGGAGCTTTACTACTACTATCCCCGGTCTGGGTATCATCGTGCAGGAACTCTGGAACAACTTAGACGGCACTGATTTGAACACGCTCAAGGACAGTCTTAAGTTCCCGAACTCTCCTGATGAAACCACAGAGTTAGATAGTTTCAGTACGGCAATCGACTTCTCTGACAACTATGGCGGCCGAATTCATGGCTGGCTTTATGCTCCGGCCACTGGTGATTATACATTCTGGCTCTGCTCCGACGACAATGGTGAGCTTTGGCTGAGCACTGATGACGACCAGGATAACATTGAGCTGATTGCGAACGAAAGCGACTGGTCGCCCTCGAACACCTGGGGAACCGGCACGCAGCAGTCCGTCCCAATCACGCTGCAGGCCGGAAACAGATATTATATTTCGGCGCTTTGGAAGGAAGGCGGCGGCGGCGACCAATGTCAGGTGGCCTGGCAAGGACCCGCCATCCCGGCAATCACGATTATTCCGGGAACTAATTTGTCCCCATACGAACCCGTTCAGGCCTACGGCCCTAATCCGGGTAATGGCGCCTCAGATATTAAGCAGACAACTGCTCTTAACTTCAAGGCCGGAATTAAGGCCGCTTCGCACGAGATTTATTTCGGCAATGATGAAGATGCTGTGAAAAACGCCACTACAAGTTCACCGGAGTATAAAGGCACGAGGAACCTCGATGACGAAAGCTACAACCCGGGAAAACTCAATTGGAATACTACCTACTACTGGCGTGTTGACGAAGTCAATAATACCAACGCCGACAGTCCGTGGGTGGGCAAAGTCTGGAGCTTTACGACCGCTGACTTCCTAATCGTGGACGATTTTGAGAGCTACAATGACCTTAATCCCGATGAACCCGGAAGCAACAGAATATTTCTTGCCTGGGCAGACGGATTTGACAATCCGGCTGTAAACGGTTCTGTCGTTGGTTATACAAGTCCTCCATTTGTCGAGAAAACTATCGTTCACGGCGGTTCTCAGTCGATGCCTTTTGCATACGACAACAGTGTTGGAAAATCCGAGGCGACTTTGACATTGACTGATACGCGTAACTGGACTGAAAATGGTGTCGATACATTGAAAATCTGGTTCAGAGGCAATCCTGTAAGTTTTGTAGAGGACCCGGCCGGTACTTTCACGATGAGCGCCGCCGGCACGGATATCTGGGACCAGGCCGATGAATTCCGCTATGCTTATAAGCAGTTATCAGGAGACGGCGAAATCACCGCTCGCGTAACCGATGTCGGTACGGGCTCGAATGACTGGGCGAAAGCCGGCGTTATGATTCGCGAGACGCTCGATCCGGGCTCCAAGCACGCTATGGAGATTATTACGCCGGGCAGTGGTTCCGGGGTAGGCTTCCAGTGGCGTCCGACCACAGGTAGTGACTCGGCCTGGACAGACAGCACTGAACCCGTTGTGTCAGCGCCTTATTGGGTCCGGATAAAGCGCACCGGCGACCTGTTTGAGGGCTTCCATTCGCCCGATGGTATTACCTGGGAAAAAGAGGGCGAGATAACAATCTCAATGGTTCCAAACGTTTATATCGGCCTGTGCCGAACATCGCATGCAGCCGGAGAAGCGCGTTCGGCCACATTCGACAATGTCCAGACAACCGGCTCAGTGAGTCTGATGTGGAACCAGCAGGCCATCGGTGCAACCATGGCTGCTAACGATCCTGATGCCATGTATGTTGCTCTAAACGGTGGCCAAAAGGTCTATCATGATAATCCTAATGCAGCGTCAATAGATGACTGGACTCAATGGAATATCGACCTGCAGTCGTTCGGTGTGAACCTTACCAATGTCAATACTATTACTCTTGGTCTTGACAACAGCAACAATCCTGTGGCCGGCGGTTCAGGTATGGTGTTCTTCGATGATATTCGTCTGTATGCACCCGCACCTTAAACCGGAACCGGCAGTCAAAATTGCATAGTTGATATTACAGATTTGTATTAACTCGGGGCTTATACTGATTGATTCGGTATAGGCCCCACTTGATTTAGAACAATGGCAGAGGACGTCCACATAAGCCGGGAGAAAGTTAGACCTGCTCAGGATTTTCTGTAGGACGGCTCTGAGAGGTGTTTTAGCGTTCTACAATGGCCAAACTCAAGCCGAAGGGTATCTGGAAGGGTTGGAGGATTTTATGGCAAAAACTATAGCTTTTCATAGAGCTATTTGTTATACTATTTATTTGTTAGAACACATTCACAGGGTTGAGGGTATCTCGTTTTTTCCTCTCCCTCCGCACCGCAGGGGCTTTTATATTTGCTTTATTACAACGGAGTATATTATAATGATACTAAGCGTATAGGAGTGTTTCAGTGAAATGTATATGGGAAATCCCGGGTAAGTTTCCTGCTCGCGGGCAAAAAGGCCGCTGGTTGATTTGGCTTTTTCCATTTACCGGATTTGTCGCTCTTATATGGTTTCTTATGCGCGTTTTACCGAAGCCTTCCCGGGCAACGTATCCCTGTCAGCGTGTGGCCTTTCCACTGGCATCGGGTTTTATCATCTGGCTTTTGGGACTGGCCGGTTCGTTGAGTGCTTTGTGTAAAGCTAAACGCTATCGTACACAAGCACGTTTTGTGCTGTGTGCAGTATTCATTGCCCTGACTGTTGGGTGCGTCTGGCTGGCTCTGAGCACGACCGAAGAAAAGGTTACTTTGGCTGCTTTGCAAACGTCTAATGATCCCATCGGAGTAGCGCAGGGTGTGCATCCGGGACGGGTCGTATGGATACATGATCCGAATGCCACGGATTGGGACGGCTATTCTTCGCCAGAGCACTGGTACGACGACAACCATACGGATCAGGCGGTGGTCGATAAGATGATTTCGCGAGCGGTTCGTGGCTTGGCAGGCGAGAGTTTGGATGCGGCGGCGTGGGATTCGATTTTCCGGGATTTCAATCGCAGCAGGGGCAAAGGGGACGTTGGATATACCACCGGTGAAAAGATTGCCATCAAGATAAACAATACGATGTGTTACAACGCGAACACGAGCACGTTCGAGCAGCGGTCCGGCAACAAAAACAGGATTGACAACTCGCCGCAGATGACTATTTCGCTCCTGGGTCAATTGGTGAACTTGGTTGGGGTGGACGAGGCGGATATTACCATTGGCGATCCGGGGCGGATAATGCCGAACTTTTATTACAACATCGTGCACCCGAGGTTCCCGAACGTCTGCTATATGGCCAGTCACGGCGGGCTTGGACGAACTCAATCGACATTTTCCAACGTGGAGTTTCACTGGAGCACGTCCGCCGCCTATGGCAAAAGGCAGGATTATATACCACGTTCGTTTGCCGAGGTGGACTATATGATCAACTTTGCCATTCTCAAGAGCCATGACAGCGGTGGAATAACGGTATGCGGCAAGAACCATTACGGCTCGCTTCTGAGGAATCCGGACCGCACTCTCCGTGGACAAAGGTATGACTATTACGACATGCACAGCAGCCTGCCGGTAAACCGCAGGGGGATGGGACATTACCGTACTCTCGTGGATCTGATGGGGCACCCCGAACTGGGCGGAAAGACAGTTCTCTATCTTGTCGATGGTCTTTTCGCCGGGCGGAACTGGGATTCACGACCTGTGAAGTGGAATATGGCGCCGTTTTATGGAGATTGGCCGTCCAGTGTGTTCATTTCTCAGGACCCGGTTGCCATCGATTCGGTCTGCTACGATTTTCTCAGCACCGAGTGGAATGATTATTCGTACTATGACGGCGCCGACGACTACCTGCACGAGGCAGCTCTGGCCGACAATCCTCCATCGGGGACATTTTATGACCCGAACATGGACGGCATTGGCTTGGCCAGCCAGGGGGCACACGAGCACTGGAACAATCCTGCCGACAAGCAGTATTCCCGCAACCTTGGTATAGGCGAAGGCATTGAATTGACTTCACCAGTGCCGGCTGACTTTGACGGTGACGGCAGAGTGGATTCCGAATTAAAGGCCTCGACTCCCAGCCCGGCTGATTGGGCAACAATTGGGCCCGAGACTCCTGTTCTTAGCTGGACCCCGGGACATAAGGCTATTGAGCACGATGTGTTCTTCGGCACCAATTTCGACGATGTGAACAATGTTGATCTATTTGATGACACTGGGATATATCGTGGACGGTGGATTGATGCCAGCTACGCTACTGAGGAGCTTGATCTGGATCAGACTTACTACTGGCGAATCGATGAGGTCAACGATGCCGAGCCAAATAGTCCCTGGAAGGGCGATGTCTGGAGCTTTAGTATTCCCCCCAGGACCGCCTATGCACCAGTTCCCGCTGATACTGCCGAGTAT
>JABMRO010000674.1 GCA_013202635.1 Planctomycetota bacterium | reverse complement strand
GTACAGTAGAAAACGCGTCCCCGGCCATAGTTCCGTAACCAAGCCAATGCGTAATCATCGTCTTGGCGAAAGCAGTTGCCGCGTGGTTGTCCCTGGAAATCAGTTTTATCAGTATCGATGCTGAAGAGTACGCGGACTCTCTGTCTTGAATAAGGTCCGTGGACACGAAAGAACTCATCCCGGTATTCAAAGCCCTTACTCCCGAAAGGCTGATTAATGGGATGATTGGGGTCATCGAGTTTAATGAAAATGTGTTCGTCGCTGTCCCTGTGGTTCGCACCACGTGCACCTATCATTATGCCAAACTCCGGCCAGTCCTCGTGAGCGCCGGGCCAGCGGGTGAAGGCCACCGTTGTTCCGTGAACTCCAAGGAGTCCACCGCCGCCATAAACAAATTCGATAAGGCTTTGTCTTAAGGCAGGATCAGTAAAAAGATTGCCCACAGTATTGTTCAGAAAGACGGCATCAAACTGCTTAAGATTTTCAGGTTTGAAGACGGATGGCTTCTTGCTAATCACCGTTTCAAAAGCTCCCGTCTTTTCGCCCATTAGCTTGAATGCCGTGTTGGCTGCAGGAATGGATCCATGCCCGCCGTATCCAACATTAAGGTCGAAAATCAGGAGCTTGCGATGTCTGCGAGGCCGGGCGAAGGCTTTGGTCGGAATCGCTGCCTCTATCCGTCGCCGCTGGTCGGGCGCGATGATCTGTGCCTTTGCAGCAGCAAACCCAAGCCATGGTGTGGTGAGCATCCCGGCTGTCGCAAATGCACTGCCAAGGAAATCACGTCGCGTGACAGCATTCGTTGGCTTTGTAACTTTCTGTATAGAACACATTTCATTCTCCATTTCCAACGCTTTGAAGTTCGACGCGCAGACGTTTAGTTATATTACCACATCGCACTTCATAAGTCCTGGCTTTAGGTGCTATCAGCCCTTTAAATAAAACCTCTTTCTTTTCACCAGATAGCATCCACAGCCATCGGTTTTTCTTTTGCCCAGCCGCAATAAGTTCGATTTTTACCAGCCCTATCGCCCTTTTCTGTTTAACGTTTTCGACTGTGACGATAGCTGAGTAAGGTTTGCCTGCTGTGAACCTGGATGAGGTGTCATCCGTGATTAGATTCAATTCAATATAGCGAGGCTCGACCGTGTAAAAATTCATGCCGCTAAGCTGGATATGCATGACATCATCCAACGCGAACGCTCCGTTTATCTCGGTAGGGGGTGGGAATTTGAAATCTTCCAGTGTAAGCCATTCTACGCCTTCACACATCAACACGGGTCGTAAGTCCTCTTTCTCACAAAGCAGCCGGACATTGTCGAGTTGAAGGTTCTTTACATTCCGAGCGTAGAATCCCCAGGCTGGCAGTGGTCGGGCATCGACACCCGGTGATTTCACGCTCATAAGTGCCTGTTTCCGAGTACCGCCACCCTTGTATTCGATTGTAACATCCCGGAAAACGACATTCTTGAATGCTGTTTGGGCCCAGCTTTCTACAGAAGATGCTGCCCGATACACACCGGTAGCTGAAACCCGATTAACGACGATGTTTCCGGCGGTATTGCCGGGTTTCAACGAAAAATGGAAAGGCGTCGAAACGTTATGCATAGTGATATCTGAGATTAGTACATTGTCGAGACTGCCTTGGGTAGCGTCCCATGCACCGGGCTGCAGATTGAGGCCGGCAAGCATATTGTTACGGTTCGAAGAGCGGTGAGGGCGGATACCGGGACCATAAAAGAGGCAGTCGTGAATAATCAGGTGAGAAGCCGGGCCGATGAGCCGGATCCCATTGCAAGAGGAGTTTATAATACAATCGGAAATCAGCGTATTTTCCCAATACCGACCTGCGATTGAATCATCCCCTGTGAAGAACTGACAGCCAACGATACTCACGTTCCGACAGGGCCGCTCCGGCGCACCGCGGAAATGTATGCCATCCCAGCCGCCTGTGAATTTGACGTTACGAATGTCAACCTGGTCGCTGATTTGGAAGAATATTGCATAGTTGGCTGAGTCCAGAAAAGAAACATCGCGCACCGTGACTTTCCGGCAATTTATGAATACGAAGGTGTGCGGCCCGCGCATTCGTTCCTCACCGGTTGGGTCGAAGACTTTGTTGCCGTCAATCACGCCCTGTCCAGTAATGGCGATATCTTCCAACCCATCACCGAGAATCAGCGCCCTGTGCCACTTGCCCCATTTGGCTTCCGGCATGAAGGACGGGAGTGTCGGGTGATGATATTTATCGAGGTCAGTAGTCCCGACCAGCGTGGCACCAGCTTCGAGAAAGAGCGACACGCGGCTCTTGAGATGTACCGTACCCGAAAGGTATCTTCCGGGCGGGAACAAAACCTGACCACCTCCTGCAGTTGTACATGCTTCAATCGCCTTGTTTATCGCCATCGTGTCCAGTGTCTTACCATCGCCTACAGCTCCGTAGTCTCGAATACTGAACACGCCGGGCCCGGCGGCGATAGCCGGTTGAGCAGTAGCCATCAGCCCCACCATAACCAGCACCGGCCGAATAACTTCTGACACGCTGTTACGGGGCCAACGGATGCGATTTCGGTGCATCATAAGCTAATCTCCTACGATTGAATTATTAATTATTAGAACAAAAAACACTGTTGTTGTCAAGAAATCATCACTAATGTAGCTGTCCTAAAGATTTACTCGCAATTTTTGGGACAGTTATAATTAAACCAATATCTTGCAAGAATTGGCAACCTGAATTAAAATCTGTAAGTCATTCGAATCGAATATTTGATAAACCCCAAAATTTGAGAGGTAAATATGAAAGTTATAGCTTTTAACGGCAGTGCCCGAAAGGACGGTAACACCGCTATAATGATTAAACAAGTGTTCGGTGAACTTGAAAAAGAGGGCATCGAAACCGAAATGATACAGTTTTCCGGCCAGAACATCCGGGGCTGCATCGCCTGCTACAAATGCTTTGAGAACAAGGACCAGAGGTGCAGCGTTAAAACAGATATAGTCAATGACTGTATCGAAAAGATGCTGCAGGCTGATGGAATCATTTTGGCTTCTCCCACTTACTTTGCCGATGTAAGTGCAGAACTCAAGGCGCTTATTGACCGGGCCGGACTGGTGGCCAAAGCCAACAAAGAAATGTTTGCAAGAAAGGTCGGAGCGGCTGTCGTTGCAGTTCGAAGG
>JABMRO010000673.1 GCA_013202635.1 Planctomycetota bacterium | reverse complement strand
TTTTCTACATCAAAAAGGGGTTTTGCAAACAGTCATTGCAGGACGGAGCCCGTTTTGTGCGGAATCGAGAAACAGGTACACGGAGCTGGAGAAATTATGAGAACCATAGCGGTTGTTAATCAGAAAGGTGGTTGTGGCAAAACAACAGTATCGATAAACCTGGCCAGTGCGCTTGCTGATTTAGGCCGGAAAGTCCTGCTGGTAGATATGGACCCTCAGTCTCATTGCGCGGTGGGTCTTGCCGTCCCGGAGGAGCAGATCGAACAGAGTATCTACGATGTGCTGATAAGTACCAGCAGAAACGAACCCATAAGGCTCACCGAAGTACTCTGGCAGATTAGCGACAAGCTGGAGCTGGCGCCTGCAAGTTTAGACCTTTCCGCCTTCGAGCAGCAAATGGCCGGAATCCCCGAACGCGAATGCTGCCTCAAAGATGCTCTGAATGAGATAAAGAACGATTATGACTACACAGTAATCGATTGTCCTCCCGCCGTTAGCCTGCTGACCTTCAATGCACTACGGGCCGCCGATGAAGTTATTGTCCCCGTTGAGACCGGCTACTTTGCTCTCCACGGTCTTAGCAGGCAGCTTGAGACGCTCGGCATACTCTGCAGACGATGCAGTCAGCAGGTCGATGTCAGAGTCCTGGCAAGCATGTATGACATAAGAACTAAAATGGCCAGAGAAATTTTGGCCGAATTACGAAGCCACTTCGCCGACAAGATGTTTAAGACGGTTGTCTGCTTCAATACCAAAATCAAGGAAGCTTCCAGTTTCGGTCAGCCCATCAGTGAGTATGACCCGGCCAGTAAAGGCCACAAGGATTTTCAATCACTCGCCGAAGAGGTTTTTGGCTCCCAGTCCAAGCAGCAGCGTCACGAGTTTGTCAACACATTGGCCGACCAGCTCGAATCAATCAGCGCCACTGCTGATGAATTGCTTCAGAATACAAAGCCCCCGGTAACAACTGTGCCCGTGCCGGAGACGCCCCAGCCGATTCTTAAGCTTCCTATCGACGAGTTCACTCCAGCCGAAGAAGCGGACAAAACAGTGGCGGAAAAAACAGAAATCGAAATCCAGAAGGCTCCGAAACCACTTGATACCGCAGCCAAGCTTTCTGACTATTACGGTGTCAGCCAGATGGAGGATGCAGTCGTATTTGTAACGTTGTATCCACGCGCCGACAGTGTGCAAATCGCCGGCGACTTTAATAACTGGCAGCCCGAATATACTCCAATGCAAAAGGTCGGTGAAAGCGGAATCTGGCAAACTGAGATGAACCTGTCCCCCGGAAGATACCGCTATCGGCTGGTCGTTGACGGCCAGTGGCAGCAGGACCCATATAACGAATCGACCGAATTAAATCCCTTCGGCGGATTTAATTCGATTATCGAAGTTAAATAACACAAGGTGCAGTTTTTAACCAATTTGGCGTAACTTTGTTGCGTTAAGTGTTCCTGTCCACTCTAAGTCTGTACCTGTACTGAGGTTTGGCAGGCTCGGCTACCGTATTCTCCCGGCAAAAAAAGCATTTTTTATTTGACATAACATCCTATAAAGACATAATTCCTATTTCATAACCAAGATTTTCAGAAAATGGTTTGCGAGTGAAATTTGCTGGTTGAGGGTTGAGAATGGACGCTCGAGGTGGGCCACTACGGATTGTAGCAATTCTTTTTATGGTAATGGCATTATGTTTTCCTGTTTTTGCCGGCCCGACCTTTATTTATGGCGGAGACTTCAATTTGCAGATTCCCGCCGGGCCGGACGCCGGCAAAGGCTGGATGGATGATGCAATTATAGAAGTCAGCCGCCACGCCACTATCTCTGACATCGATGTCGGTATCACCTTAATGCACTCCAATGCGTTCGATCTGCAAATTTTTGTTCAAAGCCCTCTCGGAACTCGGCTTTGTTTAAATATGTATGATTTCAAGGACGAATTTTTTAAAGGTGAAGATTACATACAAACAATATTTGACGATGAGGCTGAAATCCCGATTGAACTGGGTACAGCGCCTTTTACCGGGCGGTTTCGGCCGAAAACCGGCAGCTTATTGGAAGTATTCGATGGTGAGGATGCTTACGGTCTTTGGCGCCTGCAAATTTATGATATGTGGTATTGGGATACCGGCAGCTTAGACCGCGTTGAACTTATCATTACGATTTGCGAACCGACCACCGTGACACTGCTGGCATTCGGCATAGGTTTAACGGCTCTCTTCCGACCCCGCCGAAAGTAGTCACTCCCTATCAGCTTGATTTACCCGCCAATCTGGCGTAATATGTTCGTATGAACATTCTGGCACTCGAACCATATTATGGCGGCAGCCACAGGGCTTTTATTGACAGCCTCTCACATGTGAGCGAACACACCTGGACCATACTTACACTGCCCGCACATAAGTGGAAATGGCGGATGCGTCATTCGGCAATCACATTTGCCCGACAGGTGAGTGAGCTGTTTCAAAAGGGCAAAAGCTGGGATATGGTTTTCTGCAGTGACATGTTGAATCTTGCGGAATTTACAGCACTGGCTCCCGTTGAAATCTCCCGGCTGCCAAAAGTAATATACTTTCACGAGAATCAACTGACCTATCCGGTTCGCGTCGAAGACGAGCGTGACTATCAGTTCGTAATGACCAACCTGACCAGCGCCCTCGCCGCTGATGCCGTCTGGTTCAACTCGCAATTCCATGTGGACTGCTTCCTTGAGGCCCTTGTGAAGTTTCTTAAATCTATGCCCGACTGTCAGCCGTTGGAAGTGGCCGAGAAAATACGGGCAAAGGCATCGGTTCATCCCCCCGGCATCGCTGATTTGACGGGCTTCTGCGAAAGAAAGCCAGGCCCTCTGAGAATCCTCTGGGCTGCACGATGGGAGCATGACAAGAATCCCGAGCTTTTCTTCGAGGCACTTGATATCCTCAACGTAAATGAAGTTCAATTCAGACTCAGCGTAATCGGCCAGAGCTTTCGAGACCAGCCCGACGTTTTCTCTAAATCGCATAGCCGTTTTTCCGACTATATTGACCATTGGGGTTATCAGAAAACCCGCCCGGACTATGAGCGTGTTCTAATGCAGGCCGATGTCATAGTCTCAACCGCAAATCATGAATTCTTCGGAATCAGCGTCGTCGAAGCCATAGCAGCAGGGGCATATCCCCTTGTCCCTAATCGTCTTTCGTACCCGGAAATCCTCGGCCTTGGCCGAATCGAAAACGCCGAGCAATTCTTCTATGACGGCTCTCCCGGCGATCTTGCCCATAAGTTAAGCCGGCTTGCAGCACGCATTAACGAAGGTGCACTCTTTCCGGCCACAATCAACCCTGCTACTCTCACCGACCGTTTCAAATGGAACAACCTTGCACGTCCGTATGACCGGGCGCTTGAACAAATCCGATAGCCAATGAAAAGAGGCCTATACCGAATCAAATCAGTATAGGCCCCGAATTTATAAATCTACTTCAAAGTT
>JABMRO010000672.1 GCA_013202635.1 Planctomycetota bacterium | reverse complement strand
GTCATAAGCGATTGTACCCGAGGCCTCGTCGAGTTTCCAGTGACCCACCAGTTCTGCTGAAGCTTTGCCGGCCAAAGCCAACACCAAAATTAAAAATAGCAATTTTCTACACATAACAGTCCTCCTTCAATATTAGTTTGAAATGTTAATTGAAACATAGAAGTTTTTCACCGAGCATTACAAAGTTATCGCTCTAACTTTGTCTTTTGCCCGGCAGATCCTCCTCTATTTGGAAAACTTCAAGAATTGTGCTCACAGGAAGGCTAAAAGTCACAAAGGCCCGACTGTGCAGACACAAAGTTCACTAATTATCTATACCAAATCAGCTATCTCTTCGTCAAGCGAAAAAACAAACATTTTTAAGGAGTTTGCCGTTATTTGGCCAAATTTCAGATTTAAATTTTTATTTTTTTCTTGTGCCCTGGCCCGCCCGGCGGTAAATTACAAACCAGCGAGAACAGTGCCCATATAGAGCCTGTGGTTAGTCAGGTCGAATGGGCGGATATCTTTGGCTTTATAAAAACTGATTTGCGAGAAGCGAGATAATGTCTGGAACCCAGTCCAATTCCGCTGATATTGAAAAATGGCTCGGATTAATCAGGGCCGACAACGTTGGTGCGACTACTTTTGCCAAGCTTATAAAACATTTCGGCACGGCGGACCGTGCGTTAGGTGCTTCGGTTAGTGAGTTAGCCAAAGTTAACGGAATTGGTTTTAAGAGAGCCGAACAGATTGCCGCGACGCGCGGCAAATTCGATGTTACGGCTGAGCTGGAATTAGCGGCGAAACTTGGGGTATGGATAATCAATCTTGACGATGAGCGATACCCGCCTGTGTTGAGAAAGATATACGACCCACCGCCGGTGCTTTACGTAAAGGGAAGTCTGTGCCGGGAAGATAATCTGGCGATATCGATAGTCGGCTCGCGGCGGTGCAGTTTGTATGGTCAGGAGCAGGCTTCACGGCTCGCACATTTTTTAAGCTCGGCGGGCTTTACTGTTTGTTCTGGGATGGCCCGCGGGATAGATACCGCCGCACACCAAGGCGCATTATCAGCCGGCGGGCGGACGATAGCAGTGCAGGGCTGCGGGCTGGCGAATATATATCCGCCGGAGAATAAGAAGCTGTTTGAGCTGATAGCCGAATCCGGCGCGTGTATCAGTGAGTTGCCGCTGCAATATGAGCCGTTGTCGGAGAACTTTCCGCCCCGGAACAGAATAATAGCGGGACTTTCTTTAGGTACGATTGTTGTCGAGGCGGGGCTGCGTTCGGGTGCATTAATCAGCGCAAGGATGGCGATGGAAAATAATCGTGAGGTGATGGCGGTGCCGGGGAAGATTGATTCGCCTTTGAGCAGGGGTACGCATCGGCTGCTGAAACAGGGCGCGAAGCTGATAGAATCCGTTGAGGACGTAATGGAAGCTCTCGGCTATATAGGTGAGCAATTGGAAGAGCACGTAAGTGCGGCTGCGGAAAAAGCGGTTGAAAATATAGAAACGCCGTTGTTCGAAATAAGAGAGCTGAAGCTGAGCGGCCATGAGAAGACGATTTTCGAATACCTCAATAAGGAGCCTTTGCATATAGAGCAAATAATCGTCGATACCGATTTGGCGGCGGGAAGTGTTAACGCAGGCCTTGTATCGCTGCGGCTTAAGGGCCTTGTAAAGCAGCTTCCGGGCAGTTTGTTTATGAGGAGGTAGAGTTAGGAGCCCGTCTAAAGCCGGGTAAACTCCAGGGCACAAATAAAAAGTAAAAGGCATATACCTGCCTTTTAAAACTTATTTATCAAAATTATTTAAGTCGGTGAAAGGAGAAAGATTATGGACCCTAATTTATTTCATCTGGACTGGGAGCGAGTCGCTGAAGTGCTTGTTGCCATTATTGTCCTGGCGTTCCTTATCGAACGTGCTCTGGCGGTATTGTTTGAGAGCCGATTTTTTATAAATCGGTGGAAGGAGAGAAGTCTTAAAGAGCTTATAGCGTTTGTAGTTAGCGTGCTGGCCTGCTTGTACTGGGACTTTGACGCCGTTAGTATGATTTTCCTGAAGGAAAAAGTGACAATATTGGGAATGGTCATAACCGGAGGTATTGTGGCCGGAGGCAGTAAAGCTTCCATCAGGCTCTTCCGCGAGCTGATGCAAGTCAAGAGCACAGCTCAGAAACTGAAAGAGCAGGCAGAAGATGGAAAAACCAAACAATTACCAAAGTCATCCGGGCGGGCCGGAGGGGAAGGAGGTAATTAATCATGAAAAGATATTTAGCCTTATATCCGGCGATTTTAATTGCGTTTTTATGGGCTAACATCAGTTACGGAGATTATCTGGAAGTTCGTCGCAGGGCGAGCATCAAAGCGGAACCCAGAAGCGGAACTGCAATTTTTGAAAGGGTCGAGGCTCAAACCTGCGTCGAGTTATTAAACGAGGGCAGGCAGGAAAACGGTTACTACCGGGTGCGTGCTCCGGGGACACAGGAGCCCGGTTATATATACCGTACATTTGTTCGCCGCTATTACGGCCAGATGCCTATACCGGAGACAGAAGAAAGTATAATCAGGTCACTGGCCGACCCGACGCTAAGGTTCACCCCGGAATTACGCCGGTACGCGGTCCGCCACCTTAGTATAGGAAAGCCGCAAGCGGTTCATGAGCGGGTGCGGGAAGGTTATGTGTTAGGTCATGACGGCAGGCTCAAGATTCCGGTGTGGGTCCAGTATGAACTTGGTCGAGGCGACCTGAGCGGAACGGCGGCAAGGAAAGACGACTTCAGGGCTGATGCGTCTATTCCATATAGATATCGAGCCGAGACCGATGATTACAAAGACAGCGGCTTTGACCGGGGACATATGGCGCCTGCAGGTGATATGAACCGGAGCGAAAAGGTCATGTCGGAAAGCTTTTTGCTGTCCAATATGGCTCCGCAGGTTGGTGTAGGTTTTAACCAGAATATATGGAGGACTCTGGAGACAGCGGTTCGGGGATGGGTGCAGGAACGAGGCCGGCTGACTATCATTACCGGGCCGATTTTTGCCATAGAAAACAGCAGAGTTTCCTACGATGTTATTGGTGAGAATAATGTAGCGGTGCCGACCCATTTCTAC
>JABMRO010000671.1 GCA_013202635.1 Planctomycetota bacterium | reverse complement strand
CTCCTTGTCTTTTTGGTCGAGTAGACGTACTATGGCCGGGCCACTTAGGTAATGTTTGTTTTCTCAGTTTCTCTTGCCTTTCGGTATCAAGAGTGCCACATTATCTTACCATATAGCAGGCTTCAACGCCCCTCACAGAACCGTGCTTGCGGATTTCCCGCACACGGCTCTTCATTCAGTCTCACTTCGACGGCAACGGTTTATAAATATTATGTACAATTCGTGGACGAGACAATCTGTAGTGAACCAGATAGGCACTAAACTTTTTCCACGTAAACGACACGCATTGGCAGCGACGATTCAGCCACTTCATGACCGCTCGAATCGTTACATAGCCAAATCTCACTATCATTCGCGAATTGCCGCTTACGCCGTAGTAGTTGTAATGACCTCTCAGTTTCGCCGCCAGAATCGGCCAGATTTCTTCGATACGCATAACGTTGCGATTCCGCCTGAGCCAGTCATTCATCGCTTTGCACGCTTTGCGGAATTTCTTGCAGGACGTCTTACGGCCCAGCAGAAACGTGCCTTTACGGCTGTGTCCGCAGAAATGTGTAAAGCCCAAAAAGTCGAACGTGTTGGCCTTGCGGCCTTGACATCGGGCGTTTTGACGCTCGTACCGGCCAAAACTAATCGTCCGGGTCTTTTCAGGGTGAAGACTCAATCCGAATTTCGCAAATCGTTCTCGAAGCATCCTTTCAATCTCATAGGCGCTCTGCCGGTATTGAACCATGCAGACAAAATCATCCGCATAGCGAACCAGATAACATTGCCCGGCAATGCTCGGTTTGACTCGTTTGACAAACCACAAATCAAGTACATAATGTAAAAAGATGTTGGCCAGCATGGGGCTCAGGTTGCCGCCCTGAGGAGTACCCTCGTCAGTTCGTACCAGCTTGCCTGATTCCATATATCCGGCTTTCAGAAATCGCCGGATTAATAAAAGCAGACTGCTGTCTCGAATACGAACCTGAAGGAACTTCATCATCCAGTCGTGTGATACATGATCGAAGAAGCCTTTGATATCCGCTTCGATTATGTAGCTGACCGGCTTGGACATGATCGTATCATTGACCGCCTTAAGCGCCTGGTGACAACTGCGCTTCGGTCGGAATCCATACGAACAGTCCATAAAGTCAGCCTCATAGATCGCCTCAAGTATTCGGGCAATCCCTTTCTGGACGATTTTGTCCTCAATGGCAGGCAAACCAAGCGGACGAGTCTCTTTGTCGTTCTTGGGGATATACACCCTCTTGGCCGGTAACGGTTTATACTTCTTGGCCTTCAGGCGTTTAACCAGATCTTCAAGATTCTCGTCCAGATGTTCACCGTAATCATGCCAGCTCCTTCCGTCGATGCCACTGGCCTTCTCCTTGCCGAGTGACCGGTAGCATCCCCGTAAGAACTCCACGTTCAGCAGATGAGCTAAGCTGATGAACTGAAATTTAGAGTCCTCACGGGCTCGTCTCGTTATCAGAGCAAGTTTTGTCAGTGTTGGGTTCTCCATTTCAGAGTATGGCCCTCACCTCCTCAGCTCTGGTCAACTGAATGCCGGCCCCTTCGAGTGCCATCCACCATCTGGTGTATGGCTCACCGGGCGTTACCCCGGTTACACCTCTAATATGAGCCGATCCGACTGCCGCATCTCCATGTCCCCGCCTTGCTTCTTTCCCGACATGTCGGGATTGAGGAATGCAAGCGATACGGCTCTCCCAAGTTCCGATGCAATCCGTTGGATGTCCCGCTGCGGCCTGCGACCCCGGCCCGCCGTTACAGACTCGCCTTATAACGCCTGCAACGATGCTGGCTTCAGAGCAAACCAACCCTTGGCCCATTGCGATTAGAAAAATTTCGGGGCTTACAGCCTTCACTCGCGTTGCGGCTGAACATCCGCTGTTTACATGGCTTCGTACCATTTGTTACCTCCTGATACGCACGTTTACATTCCGGCCGGTCGGCTAACTTTGGCCGGGCAGGATTCAAACCTGCTGAATTGCACCAGCTTATCTTGGCGCACGGTTTGTTTTTTCAAATTCCAATTAACCGCGGAGTTCGCGGAGAACGCAGAGGAAACAAAATCTCCCAGCCAGCTATACCAACGCGAGTTTTTACACATTAAAAACCTCCGCGCACTCTGCGTTCTCGGCGGTAAAACTTAAATTGGGTTTGTTTGGCTTTGAATTGGGTTTGTTTTTTCGCCGTCCAAAATCGCTAAAATCATCATAACCCCTTTTCATATAGATATATACGTTCATTTCGGCCATTCGCAAATTGGGTTTGTTTTTT
>JABMRO010000047.1 GCA_013202635.1 Planctomycetota bacterium | reverse complement strand
GTTTGTAGTAGTTCTTCAACTCATCATAAAGTTCCGGGTGTTTCTTTTTCATTTGTTTTGATTTCTCGAAAAAGGTCTCTGTTGCTACGGCAAAGAACTCAGCCGGATTCGTTGCTCCGTATTTACTCATTACGGCCTTTCTGTGTTTTTTCTTTTTCCTTTGCAGGGCTTCGTACTCCTTACTCAGAACATGGGCCCACGCGACATAGCTGGACCGATGCTCCAGGATTGGTGCTCCATCAGCCGTCCCGTCTTCCTGGTCTAATTGATGAGCGAATTCATGGAGTACTACATTTTGGGCGTCGGCGATATTACAGGTTCCGCCTGTAACACTGTCCCAGGCGAGAACAACCGGTCCGTTTTGCCAGGACTCTCCGAGACGAACACTCTGCCCATTGATTGTAACCGTGCCGTTCGAAGATATTGTTCTGGCGGCATAAGTGTGAGGATATACCAGGATAGTATGAAGTTTTGGAAAGTAGTGTGCTTTTCGATTCAGCAATAACATACTTGCCTGAGCCGCGATTGTAATTCTAATCTCGTCGGTTATTTCCAGGCCGCCGCAACCTTCGAATTTTTTTTCGGCCGTGAAGACATTCACGAGGCCGTGAAGCTGCTCCTTAAATGAATCCGGCAGCCGGTTATAAAGGGGTACATTCTTTTGAACTATTTGTTTCCACTCTTCCGGAAATGGCATAGCTAACAGTTGCTTTCGCTTTCTTTGGCGGGAAACTCGTTTTCCGACAAAAAATACCAGAGCTAATCCGATTACTGCTATTATGAGTTGTACAATAATCATTCTTATATGATCTCCCGAGATGGGCCGCTGCCCCGTTTTTTTGGGGCACTTAAATGTTATAGTTTTGTTCCACAGAATTTGCAGTATTTGGCATCCCGGTCATGCCCTTCGGCACTGCAACTTGGACATGCCTGGCAGCTTGATTGTTCCGTATGTGCCCGCGATAATTCCACAGTCACAATACCTGTTGGAACGGCGATTATCGAATATCCTAAAATCATCACTATAGCCGCTAAAAATTGCCCGGGGCCGGTTTCCGGCGATATATCACCGTAACCAACGGTCGTAAGGGTTACAATAGCCCAATATACACAACGCGGTATGCTGGTAAAACCGTTTTCCTCCTTTTCGATAACGTACATTAGTGAACCTATGATTACGACCATGGTTAAAACCACAAAAAGAAATACGAGAATTTTTCTGCGGCTCACGTACAGGGCCGTCCTGAGCACATTTGCTTCCTTTGTATGGTGACCGAGCTTCAATACTCTGAATATACGCAGCACTCTCAGAACTCTAACTACCAAAAGATAGCTGCTGCCGAAGAACAGTAAACTCAAATACGTGGGAAGTATCGCCAGCAAATCAACGATTCCGAAAAAGCTGACCGCATACCGAATCGGCTTTCCGACACAGAGCAGCCTAAAAATGTACTCAACCGTGAAAAGAATAGTAAAAAACCATTCAACAGCATACAGAAGTTCACCATGTTTTGCCCGGATGGAGCTGACACTGTCGAGCATGATCGTAATGACGCTGAGCAAAATACATATTATCAATACTATGTCAAACCATTTACCCGCCGGCGTATCTGCTTCGAAAATTATTTCAAACAGGATATCACGCCATCGACGATCGGATTTATTTTTGATAATTGCATTCATAATCTGACCTTTTAGAAAAGTCTATAATCCATGAAGACTCTGAGATGTATCTGCTCGCTTTGCATTTTGCCGGAACTCCTTTAGTTAAGAACATCGAGGACGATTATTCTTTCTTGGCGTAAAGCCGGTTCATTTGTCTATCCTATTGCCTGAGTTTGGATAATGCAAGAATTCATCAAGTGTGAAAGAAGATAGGGATACAAAATAGTAGAAGCAGCGGGATAAATCTGGTAAAACAGTATATCAACGGTTTCGGATTGTTACAAAAAGTTGTGTAAAGAACACATCTTGTTTAAGCCCGGATTTCCCAGGTAGTTCGTGACGAATGAACAGGATTTTGATAGTTTAGAGCCTTATGGAGACAACTCAAGCCAGTTTCGACAATCTGTTACGGGAGAGCCCAATGGGTGAAGCAATCAAGGACGCTTTGAGGCTCAACTTGCGATCTCAATGAGATTTTGATATTATGGGGCTTAGTTTGCAGGAGTGGTTAAGTGAAGTATCAAAGCGTGCAAAAGCACTATTTATGAACTCAAATGGGAAATCTAGGTTTAAATCCTGGAGCCTTTTCAGAAAAACAAGCTAATGTGGGTGTTCACCCGTTTACAATCATTAGGGAGAGAAAATGAAAATCAAGCTATTTATCTTTGCCGTCTGCGTGCAATTGTACTGTGCAGTTGGCTTCTGCAAAGAAGGACAAGCCAGTTGGATAGCAGCGCAACAAAATGCCAATGCGAACTCCGGTAATAAAGACCGAACAGTTGCCACTGAGCCTGGAAAGCATACACATGCGGTTCAACAGGGCCCAGCCGCATTTAACAAGGCATCCCTGAACACGCTGAGTATTCGCTTGCAAGCTGTTGACGCACAGCTTAAGTTGCTTATGCCGATGGTAAATGCTAAGGATGATTCAAGCAGTGACTCTAAGACAGAATCTAAGAGCGAGACCAATGCTGAAAAGGCAAGAGCACTTTACAAACAACTGCTTGACGCCTGGCAGGAGCGGGCTAAGGTCCTGCAAGCATTAATTCAATTGTCAAAGAGTACGGGGGCAGACAAGCAGGCTATTGCAGCGGTCATTAAACCGAGTCTGACCGATGATTTCAGTATCGAATCGGGCGGCGGATGGGCCCACGATGCAATGGCAGCCATTGGCGACGAGGGGATTGATCTGCTGTTGAAGACATACCCTGACGCTGACGAAAAGCATCGGAACATGGTGGCTGCTGCCATTTACGGTGTGAAGGATCCAGCCTGCCTGGAGAAACTCAAGGCCATCTATAGCGAAACCAAATACAAGAAAATCAAGAGCGCAGCGTTGAGTGCACTGGCCGGCCTTTATACTACCGATCCCGTTGGAATCGAGGCCTTGCTGCGCGAAGCCGCCCTCGATCAAAACGGTACATGCCGCGAAGTGGCCATCAGCAACATGTCAAGGGTAGGACCGGCAGCCACCAAAACACTCCTTGAAGAACTCGTGGCCGATCCCACAGAAACCGCTGAGTTCCGGGCCAGGATGGCCCGAAGATTGGAGGATTACTATCCGAAACGGCGTCTGGAAAGGGTCCTTAAAGAGCTGTCTGAGCCAAGCTTAGATCACAATCGCCGCGCAGCCATTTACGGATACCTGGGCCGGACAGAAGGGGACAGGCAGGTCCTCCGAGAAAATATCGAGCGCATCAAGCCGTTTCTGAAACTGACTTATGCCAGGGACGGCACCCCGGATAGTCGATCTCGTGTGGATATCTGGCGCATCATCTACAAGGCCACTGGCGAAACACTGCCTTTGGAGCTGGCCTATGATGACGACGAGGACCGTGACCATCTCATCTATAACATAGTAAGTGACCTGGCATCACCTTATCGGGGTACAGGTGTAGACGGAACCGCCGTGGCCAGGAATCAGATTCTGCCTTTGATCACACGCTGGAAGCCGGTACCGTTCGACGACAAAGACCTCGACTTGTTGTTAGAGGCCAGCCTTAGTGCCAATGAAGCGCAACTGAATATGATTACCATGTGCATCGCCAAGATCCGTGATCCCAAGTGGAGCGACAGGCTTATCCTGGCCTACGCAGATTCTCAGCATGCACATGTCCAACCGTCTATTTTCCGAGCTATGGCCGAGGTTTACCATTACCACAACGTACCTGCAGTGGAAGCACTCATCATCAAGATCAGCCGGGATAAGACAAAGAACTCTCATTTACGCCGCAACGCGATGACGATTTTCAGCAATAACCACATCACCTTTGGCCGTGGAGGCCAGGGATTCACAATCCGACCGGAACTGGAGGCATATCTGGTCAGCTTCGTGCAGGAGCCCAATGAGATTGATACAATCAAGGACAGTGCATACAGTAAGCTGATTCGGTATTTCCCGGGCAAATATGAAGAGATGCTGATTGAATGGTACACAAGCGCAAAAACGGATGATTCACTCAGGTTTCGGCTGAACAGCATACTGGATGAGTTTGATCCTACCTGGGTACAGGTAAATCAACATCAATTAACGCCCTTGATGAAGGTGACCCGTTCTAACGGCAACCCCGACAACTGGGCCAGAGCAACAATTTGGAAGGTTATCTACCGTGCAACCAAAAAGACTCTTCCTCTGGAGTTGAATGCAAAAGACAAACACAGCTACGACTATGCAAAGAAGACGATGATCGGTTTGGTGAAGTGGGCCAATAGAAGAGCCAAGCTGCCCATGACTGAAGCCGCTGCCAGGGAACGAGTCGAGCTTGTCATTAAGTTTTGGAAGAGCGAAGGGGCCAAGGGATCAGGCCGAATGTATCGGCAGTGATTTATACGATTACTCTGTGACATGGACTTACATACCCCGCAAGGTATACTCTGGTTACTCCAGCAAGAATCCAGGGATTTACGGGAGGCTAAAGCGGGGGGCTAAAGGGTTATGTCTTGATTATTAGTATTTTGGTGTGTGACTAAAGAGTGACATATGTTACATGTCGACTTAAACAGCCAAGCAGGGATCATCGCCTACCAACGCAATTTTGATGATGACATGAGCTTATGTAAGCAGGGAGAACACGTCTGCCGAGAACTCGGTGACTTAGATAGGTTAGCGGAAAATCTCGTTTCAGATTGTTGCGAAAAGTTGCATAAAGAATATCTTATTCAAGTGATATTATTGAGAGGGTATCTGAAATGTCGAATTCGAAAAAATCTTCAGCAGCCCATCGGGCAAAATTCCTTGGACGTCGTAAATTCATGGTATGTCTTTCCGGCCTGGGATTTGGAAGTGCAGTTCTGTCTGAAGCTTTGTGGGCTAAGGTAGAGAACTCCAAAGACAGGAAAATCACTAAAGAGATGCTTGCTGGGGCCGAGCGTTTCATTGGACTTGAATTTACTGATGAAGAGCGAGAATTGATGATCGATGGATTAAATGGCCGGTTAAAAAATTATGAACAGATTAGAGAGATTTCTCTGGATAACAGTGTGGGCCCGGCCGTTCAATTTAATCCTATTGTGTCCGGTGTTCAGCTTGGAGCAAAGCAAATGAAGATTAAAATAAGCAAGCCCGGTATAAAAAAATTAAAGGCGAATTTGGAAGATGTTGCTTTTTGGACGGTTACAGACCTTGCAGGGCTAATTAAATCACGTAAAGTCAGTTCGGTAGAGTTGACAAAGATGTATCTTGAACGGCTGAAAAAATATGATGAAAAGCTCAAATGCGTTATTAGTTTGACAGAGGAGCTGGCTTTTGAACAAGCCAGGCGAGCCGACAAAGAGATTGCGGCTGGTCGCTATCTCGGCCCTTTGCATGGGATTCCGTGGGGGGCCAAAGACCTATTGGCGGTTAAAGGATATAAAACGACCTGGGGAGCTATGCCGTTTAAGGAGCAGGTGCTTGACTACGATGCTTCGGTTGTCAAGCGACTGGAAAAGGCCGGTGCTGTATTGGTAGCAAAATTGACGCTGGGGGCTTTGGCAATGGGAGACGTCTGGTTCGGTGGCAAGACACGAAATCCGTGGAATCCCGAAAAAGGTTCGAGCGGGTCGTCTGCCGGGCCGGCTTCGGCTACTTCGGCGGGGCTTGTGGGATTCTCGATAGGTTCCGAGACCCTCGGTTCGATTGTGTCACCTTGTACGGTCTGCGGTGTGACGGGTCTTCGGCCGACGTTTGGACGAGTCAGTCGATACGGAGCGATGGCACTGAGCTGGAGTATGGACAAGCTCGGACCGATTTGCAGAAGTGTAGAGGATTGTGCGCTGGTTTTCCATGCGATCCACGGCCCCGATGGTTTGGACCCGACGGTGCGTGAGGATGCGGCCTTTAACTGGGACCCGGCTCAAAATATAAAGGAACTGAAAATTGGATATCTTAAGAGTGATTTTGAAGAAGATCGCAAAGATGAAAAATGGAAAGCCAACGACCTTGCGACATTGGATAAACTGCGTTCTATCGGTCTGGATTTGAGAGCTGTAGAATTGCCGGACCTCCCTGTTGGGGCCATGAGGCTTGTGCTTGGAGTTGAAGCGGCGGCTGCGTTTGACGAACTTACCCGAAGCAATCGTGATTCGCTGCTTGTCAGCCAGGGCAAAGGTTCCTGGCCGAATATATTCCGAACGGCACGGATGGTTACAGCGGTAGAGTATATCCAGGCTAACCGTCTGCGGACACTTTTGATTAAAGAGATGGACAAGTTGATGTCGGATATTGATGTCTATGTCGCTCCATCGTGGGCCGGGAATAATCTTGCTCTTACAAATCTTTCAGGTCACCCGAGTGTTGTTGTTCCCAATGGATTCAATGATAAGAATGAGCCGACCAGCATTACTTTTACAGGCAGACTATTTGGCGAGACAGAGACTTTACTGGTTGCCAAGGCATATCAGGATGCGTCTGCGATCCATACAAAATATCCTGTATTATGAACTAAACCATCTATTTGAATTTCAGGTTTTCAGTATGTTTGCCTATGCGCACTTGCTTTGACTCTTTTTCCAGTTTTGCCCCTGCGATTGAAACGTTCTCAAAGGTTATATCCCGAACATTATGTTCGGCGTCGGCTCCCTCTAACTGCACGAGATAATCGCCCGGCTGCCCTTCTATGGTTATGTTTTTGAACAGCACGTTACGAATGAATCCGGGCACTTTATTTCGCATATACTGGTTCACCACGGGACGCAGGCGGATGAATTCTTTTTGGCCTTCGCCGTGCATTCGGATATCTTCAATCGTAATGTTCTCTAACCTCATATCTTCACCGGGCTCCAGCAGAAATGGTGTCATAGTGAAGTGAATAATATCGAGATTCCGAAATGTTATGTTGCGCATAAACGCTGCACGGCTTTCGTGCCCGAGCAGAAAGATTCGGGCCCTGTCGCACCAGAGAGTGGAGTTCTCTACGGTAATTCGTTCAACATTACTGTTTTCACCGCTGAAGTCGAGCCCCTTAAGGGCAATGCAATCGTCGTCACTCCGGATGAAGCAATCGGTTATCAGTATATCCTGAGAGTTACATGGATTGATGCCGTCGTCGTTTTGTACTCTTGAATTGCAGAGCTTCACGTTTCGGACTGTTATGCGTTTACTGTTCTTCGATACGATTGTCCAATGGGAAGAGCCGCGAAGCGTGATACCATTGATTTCGACGTCGGTGCTATTTCGAATCGCAATAAGGTTACCCACCGGGCCTGTTCGCCACTGCCAGTCTGAGCCGTCCAGAATTCCGCGTCCGCAAATCCGGATATTAGTTCCTTTCACCAATACCTCGGCCTTAACAACGGCTCCACCGGCAAGGTAAAGGATTTGGTTGCTCCCCAGTACAATCTTCTCCGGCTTGTGTACTCCGGGTCCGAAGTAAACGACATCCTCATTGCTGGCTTTGGGTGCATCCGTCTCAATGGGATTCGCAAAGAGCAGCAGGGGGCTTTTCTTGCCGTCCGGCTCCACGCTGATCTTGAGCGGTCGGTCCAGCGTTAAAGTCAGCGTGTGGTCATTTACCAGCGTTGGCTTAATGCCGTATGACTGTGGCCGGATTACCACATTTCTAAGCGACCGTTTTGATTTAATGCGAACAACTACAGAGCCCGACATATCAAAATTGGCAAACGAATATGGACCACCGTAGTCCCATCTCTTTCCCGCAAATGGCGGGTCGAGAACACGGGCCATGTACGTCTCAACCTTCTGATCTGCCACCTGTATTTGATAATCACTCGACGAGGCTTCCCCGGCCGGAACAGGATAAGTAACTATCTTTGCTGTGCTCGTCGCAGCGCCCCGGCTGTGCCCGGAGAAAAATGTGAAACTTGCAATCAGAATTCCGACGCCGATAAGCACTCTGATATGGTTAGTACCTGCTTTGATAGGTTCGTGTTGTGTTGTTTTAGAAGCCTTTTTCATAGTGTTTTTGTCCTCGGATATGAGTTGTTCTTGATACTCATTCGATAACTGAGATATTTTTATAGATGCTTTTTTAGCCAGCGTAATGTCACCTCCCACATTTCAGGCGTGTATGTGTGGTCAACGCCGGGGTACAAAATCCCGCGAAAGTTCTGTTTTTTTTCGTAACACTTGTAAAGATGTTTCTGGAAGGCGTTTATTATTTTAACGCCGTCAGCCGGGGAACCTCCGTCCTTGTCACCGGTTAAAGTCAGGTGCGGCCGGGGTGCAATCAAGCCAATCACCGATTCCGTGTCGATATGTTCCTTTAACATATTTGGTACGTAATAGTATATTCCATGAGCATGAACCTTGCCCTGAGCAATTAGATTCTGATACCTGGTCAAACAGGCTACGCTTACAGCGACCTTGATGCGTTCGTCCAATGCGGCAAGCCACCAGGTTCGCGTGGATCCCATACTCATACCCATAGCGGCGATACGATTGGAATCGACCTCTGGCCGTGAGGCTAAATAGTTCAGTGCCAAAATATCATCACGTACCATCATGCCCCATAAAGTTCTGCCCTCCCACAGAAATGTCTTGAACAGAGAAGATTCGGTTTTGCCGCCTTCTTCCTTCTTGCCGGCCGGTCCCTGGAAGCGGCGCTCACCGAATGCGTAAGCATCGATAGCTTGAACAACATAACCTTTTCTTGCCAACTCTTCCCCTGTTGCAAAATCCAATTTTGAAAAAGCCTTGGTAAGTACCTCTTCTTTGCCCTGTTTGTATTTGCCGCCATGATAGTGATTATAAAGTATAGCCGGTCCGCGACCTTTGTGACTGTCTGGAATCAGTATGTATCCATAGACCGTATCGCCGACGCCGTTGTCAAACGTAAATCGCTCAAGTGTATAACCGTCTTTTACTTCTCTTTTTTTAATTGTCACCTCGGGGGTAAATATAGGGGGGATATCACCGAGCAATTTCCACAACGTTTTGCGTAGTTCAATTTTCCTTTTCTCCCATTCATCGGCGGTGGCGGGCCGGGTCGTGCTGAAAGATTGGAATCCACCTTTCAAGACTCCAAGTGTTTCGTCTTTGGCGAAACACAATGAGCCGAGAAAGATTGCCCCGGCCAGGCAAAAACCTACCCTCGGTGTCATATCATGTGTATTTTGGAATACCATCCCCGCAATATCCGATGTTATAGTTGAGAAGGCCGAGTAAAAATGAAGAAGCATCTTTCCAAAAACCATAATCCTTTCCTCCGTCAATCGAAGATTTCTTATTGTTATTTTTGTGACTCTAAAGAGGTTAGCCAATCTTTCGGTATTGCCAGAATCTTGAGTCGATTCAATCCGCCGATTTTCCTGTCCCCTGCACAATAGGCCAGAAGCACCCGATCTTTCACGAATGTCATTGCCGTATAGCAATACCAGCCATCAGGATTTCCCTCAATAATCCTTGATCTATCCCATGTTTTACCTTCATCTTTGCTGGTGGCCAGGCACAGCGGTGTGCGACGGCCCGCGGGATAGCTATGGACTCCTGAATGGTCATTCCAGAGGCAGAGCAGATGACCTGTCCAGGGTATGCGCTTTATAGAGGCGGGGCTTAAAGGCGAAGCCAGATTTGACGGACGGGCTTTCGACCAGGTTTCACCGCCATCCTGAGAGTAACAGATATATTGGCTGCCTGCATTTGTCCGCATGTACATCATCAATCGCCCGTCTTTCAATTCAACCACGCCCGGTTCCTGGACAGTAATACGCTGTCCGCCGGGCGCATAACCTTTGAAAGAGTCTTTACTTCGCCGCCAGGTCTTGCCGTTATCGTCTGACAGATAACACATAATCACACCAGCCGTGTCCCGAGCCTGCCCCGGACCCTGATGCCAGGCGACAGGCAGGACTAACCTGCCGCTTCGTAACTGGACCGCGCGATCATTATTCAGCACATAATAGCCCACCTTATCAGTGATACAGACAGTCGGTCGGCTCCATGTTTTGGCTTCATCTCTCGAAATGCACATTAAGGGTCGGCAATCTTCCTTTGACGTCTTGCGCAGAAAGAAAAGGGCTATCTCGCCGCTTTTCAGTCGTAACAGCGATACGGACATGACATTCAGCCCTCCCGTACGCCGGACTACAACCTTGTCGCCGCTCCAGCTTAAGCCATTATCTTTTGAGGTGCGCATAACGAGGTTAGCTGCTGCGTGGTCACCGCTGCCGCCTGTAAATCGGGTATAAATCAGACACAACCGTCCGTCTTTCAGCTCGATTATGTCTCCCTCGGAATTGCGTGGATTATCTTTGCCCGGTTCTATGACTAACAAGGATTCCATCGCTGCATTTGCTGACGGTCCCGGCCATATCGCTAATATAATGACTATGGTTATCAACCATTTTATTCCGGTTCTCATTATCAATTTCCTTTCATCTTTCGGTTGCTCTGCTTTTTTCATAATCAGCATTACCGGTCTAATCGAGCTGAGACTGCCGTAAAGAATTGCGAAGTTGGGCCGCCTTGTCAAAAATCTCTTCTTTGGTGATGCCCGCTTCGTCGTACATGGCGAAGATATTGTCGTCCGGAGTTTCCGGAGGAACAGTGTGGGAAGCGGCAAAAATGTAGCCTCCGCCGTCGGCGGTCATTCCTTCGAGCAGTTCGGCTGTCGCTTTGCGCACCTGATGGGCTGTGCCGTTAGGTAAAACGCCCTGGGTGTCAACGCCGCCCATGAAAGCAAGGTCACTGCCGAACTCCTTTTTTAATTCCAGCGGATTCATACCTGGACAATTGCACTGGATAGGATTCAATACATCTACGCCGATTTCTATCAGGTCGGTGATGATGGGCCGGATGGCGCCGCAGGAATGGAATGCAACGTAAATACCATGTCTCTTGCCCACCTCAGCGTTCTGCTTCAGTAAAGGTTTTACCATTTGCCGCCATACATCAGGGCTCATCAGCATTGACTGTTGGCCGGCGGCATCGTCACCCAGCCAAAGCCAATCGAGTTCAAATCGCCGGCAGGCCGCTTCGGATAGTTCTATGGAAAATTCTACAGAGCGCTCTAACATTTTTTGTGCCAGTTCAGGATTTTGTGCGAGTTCCAACAAGGTTTTTTCCATACCGCGCACACGCCAGTACATTTCAAAGACATTGGGCGAGACGTCACAGCCTACGAAGTAGTCGTCTTTAAGTTCCATAGCCGGCTTCATCAGGTCCACGAGCGAATCAATTCGGTTGAATGGAAACTTGTACTGTAGAAGCTGCTTCTCGCCGGCATCAGCTAGGGGGTATTTGGAGATTTGGTTGAAGCCGTCGATGCGAGTCCATTCTATACCCCAGTCATCCACATGCGACTGGCCATCATGCTCGTGCACAATCCCCTCCATTGCATGATTATTACTCACCCAGGCCTGGCGAATATCGTCCCCCATAACCAGAGACACATATTTAGGGGGAATTTCCAGAAGTCTGGCCAGCCTTTTGGTGGTTTGGGGATGGTACCACATGAAAATTGGAACGCGGTCCGTAGATTTTCGCTGCAGCGCTGAATGTACACGTTCTTTTGAGGTCACTAACAGTTTCCTCACAAATAAAGAAGGACAGAATTTTCAGCAGAGACAACGAGCGTCGCACCGGCAGCTTAACAAAGGCTGTTTATCCTATACCGCTATGCCTCTATAGTACCTTTGTCTGTCCGGGCATCGCAATCGGGTAGCCGCCCTTGGCATCTGGCATGACCGGCGGGTCGGAGTCCATCGTGTAATGGTCAAGGCCCGGGGCCAACTCAAGGTCCGAAGCCATCGCTTCTTCCCATGTGACCATCTTGCCCGACTCGGCGGCCATTCGCCCGAGGATACCTGTCATAGCTGCGTAAGCGGAACGCTCGGTCTCGTTGTAGGGCTTGTCCTCGCGGATGGCTTCGAATAGCAGATCGTGTTCGTTTTGGTACCCATCACAGCGCGGCCCTTTATACTGCCATATCTGGTTCGCGGACGTCTGCTGATGACCTTTGAAAATTCGCGGTTGCGGAATCCCTTCGCCGAGAACGGCCGAGCCTTTTGTGCCATGTATCACATCACCGAAAAATCCCCAGCAGTTATCCATGTGCCTTCCCTGAGCGAGCAGTCGCGTACCATCAGGAAAAGAGTATTCCACTGAGTAGTGGTCGAACAACTGATCGGCTGCGGTCCGGACCTGTCGGCCTCCCTGGCCCTGAGCTGATACCGGCCAGGCGTCTTTGCACCAACAGCACACGTCGAGATTGTGAATCAGCCAGTCCAGGATAAAGCTGCCATTTACCCAGGTAAAGCTGGAGTAGTTGCGGATCTGGTGGGCAAGTTCGCTTATCCCGGGGGATTTTGGAGTGAATCCAACCGGAGTATGCTCACGATAGGCCCAACAGGTAATAATATCACCGATGATGCCGTCGTGTAGGTGTTGGACAGCCTGTTCCAGTGGTTTGTAGTGACGACTCATCAAACCACCGGCGATTTTGAGATTCTTCGCTTTGGCTTTCCTTCCGGCTTTAAGTACACGGCGAATGCCCGGGGCATCTACCGCGAACGACTTCTCCATGAACACATGGCAGCCTTTGGAAACCGCGTATTCCACATGGATCGGGCGGAATGTCGGAGGCGTGGCCAGTATGACCAGCCCGCCCGGAGCGACGGCGTCGATGGCTTTCTTGTAAGCATCCATGCCGAGCAACTGTCGATGTCGAGGCACAATGACCTGCTGAGCGAATTGCCTGGAAAGATTCTTAAGGCTGCTCTGCAACCGATTGCCAAACACATCTGCCGCTGCAACAAGTCGAGTTGGTCCTTTGGTAGAAAGGGCGTTGGCCGCTGCGCCGGTCCCGCGGCCTCCACAGCCAACCAATGCGATTTCAATTGTGTTCTTTTCACCAGCATAGCTCCGAGTTCCGATGGCACTGGTCAGAGCTGCCCCAGCCAAGGCACCTGAAGTTTGCTTGAGGAATTTTCGGCGGGAGACGAAAGATTCTTGAGTCTTATTTTGCGTGTTCATGAAACACTCCTTTCCTTGTGTCTGATGAACCATGTGAGCGGGGGATGAGTTTCCGGCCATGCGACCTCCTGTTCTTAAAGCAACATGTTCCGACAAACAATACACCCTCCGGGTTACAGGTCCGACAGGATTAGAATTTGTAAAATTTGATTAGTAAGGCGTTAACTTTTGCATTTCTATTGCATATAGACTTAAAACAAATAAGCATGCTCAACATTACAATCTGGCGAACATGATATTCATAAATCTTGCTACATTTTGCTGCAATAACAGAAAAGTGCAAGGGAAAAATTTACCGTCCTGACCTTTGCCGGAGCCTGAATCAGTATTTTAACTGACCGGCCTTGGGCGTAACCTTGTCGATATTGGGTGTTACGTCAACCTTGACGTTGCCCATGGCCCAGGCCAGACCGCCGGCTATTATGCCCTGGACGTCGGGATTGGTCCAGATGTCGTCGCGATGGCCGAATGAAGTGTAGAATACACGGCCTTTGCGGTGCATTCTGGCCCATGTGGCCGGGAATGGCGGGCGCTGGTAGCAGTCACCTTCCATTCCCTCGTTGTCCTCGATGAGGATTACATGCAGGTCTTTGGCGAAGTTCTTAAGGGTGTACCATTCTTCTTTGAGCTTTTGCCACCGGCCGAATTGCTTTACCCCGGGGAAGTCTGGCGAGGCGGCGCGCATTATGGCTTCCTGCTGGGCGCCGTGCACGATGAACTCACCGCCGAGCATGGCGATATAAGGGTCAACTTCAGTTTGGTTCTGGTCTCTGGGACCCTCAGAATGAAATGAATCGGTGGCGGCGTGTAAACCGATGAAACCTTTGCCTCTGGCGATGGTACGCAGCAGCCTCTTTTTGCCCTTGACTGACATCGGCGGAGTCTTTGCTTTGTTGGGTTGGGTCAGGACGCCGCTGGTGTAGAAGACGATGGCATCGTACTGGTTGAGATTACCGTCGAAGACACGGCCGTCTTTAGTGCAGACAACTTCGAAGCCGTGATGTTTGCCAAGTTCGGTGAGGATTCTATCGGAGATGCTGGGCTTACCATCCTTGATTTTGACGGCGTCGTGCTCATAGCCGGCTGAACGTGAGAAGTAAAGGATCTTTTGTTGTTTCTTTTCACTGGCGGCTACCCACTGCAACGGAAAGGCCGAAGCTGCGAGCACCGCAGTACCGGTTGCTCGGAGCATATCACGACGATCCATAGTATGTTCGGTACTCCTGGGATTATTGAGACCATTGGGGGAGTTCATTTTTCCGCTCATCAGTCTTTACCTCCAAATCTTTGCGTAAGTTGATTGTTTGTCTATCTCGGCAGGACTTTAATCGTGGAGCCCTGAAGGACATTCAAACTATTATCCAGACTCTAATTGATATTATCAAATAGAATTTCCAATATGAATCTGTTACCAGACAGAGATTATACTCTTTCTGCCCCCAATATACAACTGTCCAACGGAAAGATATCTTAGCGTTTGCCAGGGAAGTTCCAGACAATATCCCAGTCTGTCTCTTGTTTCTTTTGTCTGGGGCTGCCGTCATTGTCCTTTTGATCCGGTCCGACACTGTAAAGAATAAAACTCTGTCCCTCAGTCTTATACAAAAGCAGCCCATCTGAGAACGGGTCATTGATGTTCTGTAGCTTGAGTGCATCCAGCGTGGCGGGGAAGGTATCTTCGGTTTGTTTGTGTTGCAGCAGAGCAAAACCTGCTTGCACGATGCGCAGCTCTGCAATCATTTCACAGTGGAGAACTTTGACCCTCCCTAGCGCAACAGCGAGTATATTTGTCAGAATATAACGTTTTTTCTGGATTCCCTTTTCCAGGACTTTTCCCGGTTCACAAGAATACGGGCGCTCAATAAACCGAGCGCCTTCGTGCATGAATCGCAGGTATGCCGCATGGTCTGCAAGGAACAAGGGTTTGAAGGTTATTCCGAAGATTATAAGCTTGTGGAATAGTCCGGTGTCATCTTCATCGTTATATTGCAGGTTTGTTGTGTACATTTCATCTTTGGTAAGGTTGAACACCCATTCACCTATGAGCAGTCGTTCGGCATCAACGGAATGAATGAGAGGTTGAATGTCATCGAGGTCTTTGAGAAGGCTTTGGATGTTGCCGGACTGCTGTACATTTGGCGGTGCAATTTCACAAAGCTTTTTAATTGTGTCGCAGGATAGCCTGATCATATATATACGTACCAGTTGGCTGATTAGGACAGGCTCGGCCCGCAGGGCGTCGGCGAATTTCAACTGAACTGGAACCATGTCCCAGGCAGTATCCGGATTACCGGTTTTGGCTTCAAAGTACGCTTTGGCGCAGAGAATGCGCGCGAGGTCTCTTAGGTCTGATAAATGAGGCAGGAGCATGTTTAAGCCTTCGTCATAATCGAGGTCGAAGCGGCATGAATCTCGCCGGGTACCTTGCTCAACGATGGACAGTGCCTGTGTGACAACGTCTTGCCCGATCAGTTGCTTAAATTCGTCGAGCTTGTCGGAATCGAGTGATTCCTTAATGAACTTGTCTGAGATATCTCCAAGATATTCCAGCAGATTTTCCTCAGATACGGGCTGGGCTTTGAGCAGCAGTGCCGCGCTTTCGTATAGCAGGGCGGCATTCTCCGTATCGGCAACTTCGGGTGGTATAACGTCAGCAGGTTCCATGGGACGGCCGTCTTTCTTAAGGTCTGTATAAGCTTGTCGAAGCTTCGCTGATGAGACACCCACCGCAATAGCATATATCAGGCCGAGTACAACAATTACTATGGCAATGCCTTTCAGGATTTTCACAGATCTCTTTTTCATGATAATTCTCCTTTCAAGAGTTGTATTTATGAATAGGAATCGGAGTTGGGTTGAACTGGAAACAGACGGCTTCTTCCTCCGTCCGGTACTGGTTGGTTCGAAACTCCGTTCTGCTGCATTTCATTAAGGACCTGTCGCACTCTCTCGGTATAGTTGCGCAGCGCTGAAGCATCGGTCATAGATGGTCTGCGATTGGCTGAGGCCATACGTCTTACAAAAGGACGATAAGGCATATCCGGCAGTATTTCGAGGTCAGGGGGCTGTTCTTTTGTAGCCCGGACATCTCCGGGACGCCATCTTTCGAGTGCATGGTCGCTGGAAAAATTGGCTATCGATATAATGAGCACAGCCGCCACCGCGGAAGCTATGAGACGCCTTATAGGAATCTGCCAGGGTGTTTCCAGGGAGCTTTGTTCCCATACCTTTTTTGCTTCAGTGGTGATACGCTCTTTCAGCAGGGGTGACGGCTCATATGGGTGTGCTCTTCTCAAGAGATGTTCGATCTTATCATTCTCCATATCTTTCTCTTTCATAATGCAAGATTCCCAAACAGGTTTCGCAGCTTCTCTATGCCGTAACGATATCGGCTCGCTACCGTGTTTTGAGACAGTCCCAAAAGCCCGGAGATTTCCAAAAATGTTTTCTGCCTGTATATCTTCAGAACAATCACTTCTCGCTGCGGCTGCGGCAGCCGGGCTAAGACGGCCTGCAACTGTTCAGCCAAATCGCTTGGTTCCCGGTTGCTTTCGGTTACTTTTAACCATGATTCAGTTATCCTCTTAGTTTTCTGGGCTCTTTTACGGCGACTAACCAGCCTATAGGCTTCATTTCGGGCAATCCGATACACATAAGCATCCAGGCAGCGTGCCCTGGCTAATCTATGGCGTTTGCGAACAATCCTGACAAAGACTGTCTGGAGCACATCTTCGGCATCGTGCATCGAGCAAAGCGAGGCCTGGAGAAACGTGAGCAGATCGTTTGCGTAACGATCCCACATTAATTCCACTGCCGCCGGGTCATTCCGTCCCAGAGCCGCTCGCAGAAGATTATCTGATCGATTCTCGTCCAAAATGTTGCCCTAATCTTCGATTCATAAGTAAAGACCATTTAACGTTGTTGTTTTGTCTATTAATTAAAATTTTCTTACTAAATTTTCTGTTTACAATACAAAAACTCCTATAGCTATGCCACAGCAAATAGTAAAGATGCCTGCTGAACCATAGAATTTAATTTCAAGATAAGGCTAACTCAGATACAATAGCTGTTGTTCGTTTTGCAATAAAGTACCTGCAAAAAGGGTAGGACAGAATTTTCAGTAATAACACCTGTTAGGAGATACATCATGCGACAGTCGATCAAGTGCCTTGTCGTTCTTCAGTTTTGCATTCTTGCTTCCATCGTATCGGCGGATGATGTCAAGACAACCGATGTTTACGTCCGCATTAAGGCCGATATCGATAAGATTTCGGCGATAAATACTCATGACCATCTTATGCCGTTCGAAAAGATTGGCAATCGGGATAAGACGAATCGCGGCGAAGGGATGACGTTGCGGAGCATCTGGGCTGGAAGTTACTTCCCCTGGATTCATTCGTTGGAGCCCTGGCCAGAGGACGGCTCATTCGATACGTGGTGGTCCAAAGCACAACACAACTTTGCTAATGCCAGAGCAACCAGCTTCTACAGATATTTGTTGCCCGCATTTCAGGATTTGTACGGCGTTGACTTCGATACAATCACCCCAAAGCAGGCCCGAAGTCTGAACGACAGGATATTCGAGAACTACAAAACCGACAAGTGGCTTCACGAGGTCATCACTGAGCGGGCGAACATCGAGTTGATGGTCATCGACGCATATTGGGCCCGTCTCGATTTCACGACAAATTACCCATTCACCGTGGCACTCTGTAACGTAACGTCAGTCGTGCGAGGTTTTCATCCATCCGAGTTCAGCAATCCGCTGGACAATCCATACGAGTTCGCCCGGCGTCATGACATAGAAGTCAAATCGCTGGACGATTATTTGGCTGTTCTTGATCGACTGCTGGAATCGGCGCAGAAGGGCAAGGCTATCTGTCTTAAAAGCACTTTGGCATACAACCGGACTTTGCGGTTCGAGAACGTATCTAAGGAACGTGCGGCGGCAATCTTCGGACGGCCGCGCAAGGAGTTGACCGGCCGGGAAATTAAGGATTTTGAAGATTTCATTATGTGGCGGCTGGTCGAACTAAGTGCCAAACACGACCTGCCGTTCCAGATTCATACAGGCCAGGCCAGGATTCAAGGCTCCAATCCGATGTTGCTGGTTGACCTAATACAGGCGAATCCCAAAACAAAGTTTATTCTGTTTCACGGAGGATTTCCCTGGGTGGGGGAAACCGGCGTGATTGCCATGCGGTTTCGCAATGTGTGGATCGATTCGGTGTGGCTGCCGACTCTGAGTTAC
>JABMRO010000670.1 GCA_013202635.1 Planctomycetota bacterium | reverse complement strand
GGGGGGGCGTTACGAACCTACGACCTATCAGATATTTGTGTCGGGGTCTGCGCGGCCGACAATAGATAAGTCTTAGATGTGTAAAGAGTTACAGAAATTCGCGGCTCCTGTAAACCGACAACTCCGACATTCATTAAGGGATTCTCCTCCAGTGTTACATCTGTTTAGCTCTCATAAGAGAGATTGTAGCAATGCCGACAGCCATAGTAGTTGGCCCCCTGGCGATGACGCATCCCCCCCAGGTCTTCATAGCGGGGGAGGTCTTCGAACCTACGACCACACCGGTCGGGGGTTCATAACGGGCGGAAATGCCAGACACAGTGGAGATTGGTCTGGATGAAATGAAATATATCAATCATGTAATTCTTTTGGGGATATCCACCTCGAAGCCTGCACCTTGAAGTGCCATCAGGAAAATGTAGAAACAAGGAAAGAAAAATGAATATTTTCGACTTGACAATGGTCGTTCCATATCAGTTGGATTGTAATTTAAAATCTGAAATTCCACAAAATTATTTGCGCACTTTGGCAGTCTTTCCGTCTAAACTAATAGAGAACAACGACATGGTAAACATCGAATCCTAATTAGGAGATTTAATTGTGGGTAGAGAGCAAAGTCTTTGCAAGCTTGCGCAAAAAGGCGATACAGATGCAGCCTCTGAGCTGTTAAGGCTCTTTTATAAACAAATATTTAACTATTTACGACGGTTGAGCGGAAACAGCCGAGATGCCGAAGACTTAACGCAAGAGACTTTCACAAAGGTTTGGTCAACTCTGGATAGTTATCGAGGCCAATGTTCATTTTCAACATGGGCTCACAGAATTGCCTATCACGCTTACATAGATTGGCATCGAAAAGAAGATACGATTGTGGATCAGTCAGATGCTTGGTGGGAGGGACAGAAGGACTGTAATCCAGGTCCTTTTAAGTGTGCACGTGACAAACAATTGGCCGTACGGTTGTATGAAATAGTTGATCAACTGAACGAGCTTGAGAAACAGGTTATTTACCTGCACTTTTATCAAGCACTTTCATTACGAGATATTGCTTACGTATTGAACGAAGCTCCCAGCACCATTAGATACAAGTTTCACAAAGTGATGAAGTATCTCAGATCTGAGATGGATAAAGTATAAACATTACACAATGCAAAATAAATACTCGCTCCTGAAAGGAGGATTTGGAATGCATAAGAATAAGAAAGTTAAGCAGTTTTTACGAGATGCACCAAATGTGGTGTTTCCTAAAAAGCTGTATGAAAAACTACGAGCAAACATAACTCTGACAGGAACACGAGGACAGAAACAAATAATGGTGCCTGGTATATGGAGAATAATCATGAAAAGTAGAATTACAAAATTAGCCGCTGCGGCAGTTATAATAATAGCAGTACTTGTCGGTATAAACCATTTCGGCGGTTCGTTTGATGGAGGCAGTGTTGCCTTTGCAGACGTGCTTAAGTATATTCAAACCCAAAGCTATACGTTTGACTTAACTATGGAGCCGGTATTCGAAGACTCAGTAAATGTTAATATCAAGGCAATGATATTTGAATTAGGGCGGGTACGGATGGATTGCTCGGTACCAGTAGGCGAAATGTCTTCAATTACTGATTTTACAACTGATAAAACCCTGCTTCTTTTCCACGAAAATAACACAGCGGCGATTAAGAAAGAACCGGTCCCAAACAAGAGTACCGGAGCGCAAGGGATGTTTGTCCTGTTCACAAGACCTATTGACAACCTCTGGAATATGCGTGATGGCACAGAAGAACAATTGAGCGAGAAAGAGATAAATGGGCAACCTGTCACAGGTTTTAAGGTGCTGCAGGAAGACCGGTATTTTCAATACGATATGAGAATCTGGGCTGATACTGCAGACGGTATTCCGAGGCTGGTTGAGGTGACATCAAAGCCGTTGGACGGTTCTTATTCGATAAAGTGGACGATGGAAAACTTTGACCTGGATGCTGACCTTGATGAAGAATTGTTCAGTCTTGAAGTACCTGATGGATACACTTTGGCCTATCAGGAGGATTTAGAGAAGCTTGAAGTAGATACAGAGTCTTCAACCGAGGCAGAAAAAATCAAGCAAATGCTTGAACTATGGTCGCAGGGTAGAAAAGATGAGGCAATAGAAATCCTGCTGGCAATAGAGTGGACGGAACAAATCGAATTCGGTAAAGAACCGTATCTTTTCAGCATGACAGAAAAAGGACATATTGCTCTAAAGGACGAAGATCAAAAGCGG
>JABMRO010000669.1 GCA_013202635.1 Planctomycetota bacterium | reverse complement strand
GGAATGTACTCTCTCGGCACGGCATCCCCGGGGGCCTCATTTTGGAATTCAAAATCACGTCTCCAATGGCCGTCATCGGTTAAAAGCGGCTCGACTTGCAAAACAACATGCCCGTATTGGCCGTGACCACCTGTCTGGCGTATAAATTTGCCCTCAGCCTGTGTTGTTTTAGTGATAGCTTCCTTGTAGGCCACTCGGGGTTTGCCAACCCTGACGTTAACCCCTCTGTCTCTTACCAGTTTGTGCTGGAGTATCTCCAGGTGCAATTCGCCCATTCCGCTGATTATTGTCTGGCCTGTTTCGCTGTCTGTTTTGCATTCAAAAGTCGGGTCCTCTCGCCTTAAGTTGGCCAGAGCATCAGCCAATTTTGCCTTCTCTGCTGCGGTCCTGGGCTCTATCGACATATTAATAACCGTCTGCGGAAATGTAATGCTCGGAAGGGAAACCGGTTTCTTGGGGTCACAAATCGTATCGCCCGTAAGTGTCTGTTTCAGTCCTACAACTGCGACAATATCACCGGCACCGACTGAATCCAAAATTTTTCGCTCATTAGCGTGCATTTCAAATATTCTGGTAACATTCTCCCGACGATTACGATTTGTATTCAAGACTCTGCTACTGGACTTTAATTTGCCCTGATAAATCCTTAGAAAATACAAATCGCCATGTACATCACTGGTAATCTTAAAGGCCAGCGCAACCAGACTGCCATTAGGATCGCACTTAATAGATATTTTTTTATTTTCATCATTCGGTTTGTGGCCGGTCAAAACAGGCTTATCCAGAGGGGAAGGCAAATACGCCAGAACGCCTTCAAGCAGCCTTTGCACACCAATATACTTCAAGGCAGAGCCTACAAATACCGGATGAAGCTTGTTGCTCAGGGTCCCTTTTCTGATTGCCCTGTTAATCATTGTAATATCGGCCGGCTTATCGTGAACATAACAGTCCATCAGCTCGTTATCGTATTCGGCAGCAAGCTCAATCATCTGATTTCTTTGCCGCTGTGCAGTTTCTTTCAACTCGGAAGGAATTTCAGTTTCTTCGAAAGCCGCTCCCATCTTTTCTGCCTTGTAGAAAACCGCCTGCATGTTTATCAGGTCTATCACACCGGTAAAAGTGTCCTCAGCGCCAATAGGAATCTGCAGCAAAATCGGATTGGCAAGGAGCTTGTCTCGAATACTGTTAATGGTCATCTCAAAATCGGCGCCCACTTTGTCCATCTTATTTACAAAGCATAGACATGGCAGATCGTATTTTTGCCCCTGCCTCCAGACGGTTTCGCTCTGGGCCTGAACGCCCTCACTACCGTCAAAGACCGCCACGGCGCCATCGAGGACGCGCAATGACCTTTCGACTTCAGCGGTAAAGTCAATATGGCCCGGCGTATCGATAAGATTGATTTCAAAATCCTTCCAGGGGCATTTTGTAGCCGCTGAAGTGATGGTAATACCTCTTTTTTGCTCTTCTTCCATAAAGTCCATAACGGCGGTACCATCATGGACCTCTCCCATTTTGTAGGTTTTGCCAGCATAGAAAAGAATACGCTCGGTTACCGTTGTTTTACCGGCATCGATATGGGCCATAATCCCGATATTGCGCAGTTTTTCCAAATTGCTCGACATAATTAATATCTCGTCTTTCGTGAGCTTTAACTCGAGCTGGATATAAAAAAACTGCCACGGCTATTTTTATGAAATTCCGTGGCAGCTAAAAACGATAAATATTACCAGGCAAAGTGAGCAAAGGCCTTATTTGCCTCTGCCATCCTGTGGATATTCTCCCGGGTGGTCATTGCAGTACCGTGTTCGTTAAAAGCGTCTATTAATTCAGAAGCCAGACGCTGGCACATTGGTTTGCCCTTTTTGCCCCTCGCCGAAGCCAATATCCACCTGAACGCAAGCGATTGCTGGCGTTTGGAGCTTACCTGCATCGGAACCTGATAACTGGCTCCACCGATACGCTTGCTGCGAACTTCTAATAACGGCTTTACATTATTTATTGCTTTCTCAAATACCTCGAGAGCCTCAGCGTCCTTGACATTTTTACCGATGATATCCATAGCATCATAAAAAACCTGCTGCGCAGTGCTTTTTTTGCCGTCCCACATCAAACAGTTCACAAACCTGGAGACCAGCTTGCTGTTATATTTCGCGTCCGGCTTTAATTGTTGACTTGAAGCGGTAAACTTTTTTGCCATTACTTTTCCTCAATATTGCTAACTGGTAATTAGTAATTATTTAAATATTTAACCAGCTCATTTCGCCTTTTTTGCACCGTATTTACTTCTGCCTTGTTTTCTATTAGCCACGCCGGCACAGTCAAGGACACCACGAACAATATGATACCGAACACCCGGCAGGTCCCTGACTCGGCCTCCGCGAATCACAACTGTGCTGTGCTCCTGAAGATTGTGATCGATGCCCGGTATATAAGCGGTAACTTCTTTGCCGTTGGTCAGCCGGACACGCGCGATTTTCCGCAAAGCTGAGTTCGGCTTCTTGGGCGTCTGTGTCCTTACTATCAGACACACACCCTTTTTCTGCGGCGAGCCGCTGATATCGGATACTCGCTTGTGACCCTTCGATTTATTCCGCGGCCGTCTAACTAACTGATTTATAGTTGGCATAATTCTTGTCTCGTCTTTCGTATTTCATTATCAATAACTAATTGATTCCCAGGGCTTCCCTGACAGCGGCATCGGCCTTTGCCTCGGCCTCTTTGGCCTCCTTGACCTCTTTGGCCTCTTCAAATTCCTTCGGCAGCGGAGCTTCCACAAGGTGCTTAACCTTTATATCCAGATACGGCTTGAAAGCCGTGCCGGCCGGTATCAGGTGACCGAGTATTACATTTTCCTTCAATCCGTGAAGCTCGTCTATTTTACCAGCCAAAGACGCCTCTGTCAAGACCTTAGTCGTTTCCTGGAAGCTGGCCGCAGCGATAAAGCTCTCAGACCACAGTGAAGCCTTCGTAATCCCCAAAAGCAACGTCTTGGCGGTCGCAGGCTTTGGTTTCCTTCCCGTGGCCCCGGAACCACCAATCAATTCAACCTTTTCGTTAATAGCGGCCAATTCCTTTTTATCGACAACCTGACCGACAACTAAATCAGAAGCATCCCCAGCGTTGGTAATTTTGACACTGCTGGTTAATTTTTCATTCTCTCTTCTGAACACGAATTTATCAACAACCTCGCCCGGCAAAAACGAACTGTCACCCACAGACTCAATCTCGACCTTGCGCATCATTTGAGAGCAGATAATTTCAATGTGTTTGTCATTAATATTGACATTTTGCGAACGATAAACATTTTGAATCTCTATAGTCAAATACCTTTGCAGCGCCTCTTCGCCTTTTATCCGCAGAATATCATGCGGCACAAGCGGGCCGTCTGTAAGGGCATCTCCTGCTTCAGCTAAATCACCGGTGTGAACATTAAGATGTCTGTCACGCGGGACGTGGTGCTCTTTTTCCATTCCGGATTCGGAACGTATTATAATCGTCATTTTGCCCTTGCGCTTATCACTTCGCAACTCAACCCGACCGCTGATCTCAGCCATTGCGGCAGGGTCTTTGGGCTTGCGCGCCTCAAATACTTCGGTAACTCTGGGCAAACCACCTGTGATGTCCTGGGTACCACCGGAAGCTCTGGGCTGATGGGCAAGCAGTTGGCCCGCCTGAACACCCTGACCCTCATTAACCTCGATTCTGGCCCCGGCAGGCAGATAATGAACGTCGAGTATCTTGCCATCCTTGTCTTCGATAATGATTTGCGGATGCTTATCGCCTTTATGCTCGATTACGATGGGTCTGCCAACCTGGCCTTTTCGCTCTTCCTCAATTCCAATCGTCTCGCCGTCAATAACATCAACAAACCGTATAAGCCCGGCCACCTCTGCCAAAATTGGTGTACGATGCGGGTCCCATTGGAATAACACAGATCCGGCTTTAACTTTCTGGCCGTCATCGACTAAAACAACGGCGCCATAAGGCACTTTGAATCGGTCCAGTTCCCTGTCTTTTGCATCAAGAATAGCTGTTTCGCCGTTACGTTTCAGCGCGACTATCTCTACTTTACCACCGCTTCGCTTGATGGAAACCGCATTGATATCACGATACTGCACCTTTCCTGCGTACGTGGCCTTCTGCTCGCGTTCAAGAATAGCTCTTTCGGCGACACCACCGGTATGGAATGTTCGCAGTGTCAACTGGGTACCCGGTTCCCCGATGGACTGTGCCGCAACGATGCCAGCCGCCGAACCTTCTTCAATCAATTTCCCCGTACTCATATCCCATCCGTAACACTTTGCACAAACACCAACCGGACTGTCACAGGTCAGGGCGCTTCTGATTCTGATGGCATCAAGCCCCAAAGCTTCAATTTTTTCTGCCGCTTCAGTTGTTATGACCTCGTTCTCGCGCACAATCATTTCATCGGTAATCGGATTACGAATGTTGTCTCTTGCGG
>JABMRO010000668.1 GCA_013202635.1 Planctomycetota bacterium | reverse complement strand
GGCACCCAGAACTCGAGAACCCGGCAAAGATAACGCCGAGCCGATTGCTATCGATGCCTTTAAAAACTCCCTGCGGTTCATATATTTTCTCCTGAAAAATGCAGCCAAGACTAAAATTTCATGATGAATAATTATTCCATTGTTTACCCACTGCTGAAAAGTTTATTTGCGAATGAATCCGTTGAAAGAAAACAGCTTAATCCAATGTAGGCCATACTATCTGGCCTTCGGCCTGGGCGAGAGTGTTTTCATAAGAGCCATAGAATTCGCTGTTACAGTCCAGCCAGAGCGTTAAACGATGAAAATCCTCCTTTGACAGCTTAACGCCGTAATGTTGCTCATCCATAAAATCGAACAATTTAGATGACCGAGCTCCAAATTTACCCGCGATAGTCCTGCTGCCGCCGTGAACTCCTGTATTAATTGAACCATTACTCACGTGGAAGTAGAAACCGTACTTCTCAGCGAGATTATTGTATGAGCGTGTCCATCCGTTTTTACCTTCGATCACCCCTGTCAGATCAGATGCTTTTTCCTTACGGTGGCAGCTAACGCAATTACGGTCCAGGACCGACTGAACAAGCCGGACATAGTTAAAAGGATTGGAGCCATCCACATCAGGTCTTATTTTTGAAGGAGCCCGTTTAAGAGCCAGCGGTGTAACAGTAGATTGTTTCGATGTACGGTGTTTAGGCTCGTGACACCCCAGACAAGTCATTTGTTCGCCAGGGTGTACATAAGTACCGGACCTCATAGACTGAATTGCCATTCCACGGTCATCAAGGGCCTGAAAATATATCATCTTTCCGACGGGCGCCTCGAAATACGCGCTTCCATCTGTCTCTACAGGTACTGTTCCGAGAACCGACCTGGCATTTGTCTGGTTGGCAATTCCGATACGGGGCTGATTCGGAGGAGCTGTCGTCTTTGGTAATACCTGGATAATTCGTAGCGCTGCAACTTCAGCACCCCTGGGCCACTTAAAGTCACTGTCGTAAACGTTGACAACCGTGATGGTTTCCTTTGTATATTCAGCGCCGGCTTTGTCGATATCTGCTGCTGTCTGGACGGTCCTGGTGGGAATCACGGGTGGTTTCTTTCGCGGACGCAGTGGAATGGGACTAAGGGACGGGATTGACGGGTCACGGTAGAGAAGCTCCTTGTTGCCAAAGCGGTCTATCCAGTAGATACCCTGGTTCTTTGCGTGCTGGTCGTACACACACAGATAGTCATCTTCACTGAGCGGCCACGGAGTTCCGTAAACCATACAGTCTTTTATTGGTCTGATGTGCCTTTCAGCTTCCGGTAAAGGCACATCAGGTGTCAGACGAGTAAGCTGCGACATTGCGCCATCGTCACTGAGGTGCTGGTCAATCATAACCAGCGAGCCAAAAGCGTTACCATGATGTGCGGCAGCAGTGGCAATGAATTTATGCGAACCTGGAATGGCACGAATACTCATCTCCATCCATGGCCGAAGCTCACGTCGTAAAGGATAGTTCCCGTGAAGCGAGCGAGGGTCCCGGCCGTCCGGAAAAGATGTCCATATGTGATGTGCGACATTAGTATCTCTGTCCACATAATCCCAGCGGGTATATGCTATCATACCGTCATTTGTCACACTCGGATGCCACTCATGTGTTTCATGATAACTCAGCATAATTATATCACTGCCGTCCGGGGCCATCGAGTTCATTGCGTAGGTTGGGCAATGCCGGCCGCAACGAAGGTATCCGCCCCGCCGCTCTGAGATAAAAACAATTCGACCGTTGGGCAGAAAACAAGGATCGAAGTCATTCCATGGGCCGTCTGTTAGTTGAATTAGTCCGGTACCGCCAGAATTGACCTTAAAAATATGAAAACTGCTCTCGGGTGTCCACTGCAAATCCTTTCCCTGGCCCTGCGTATATGCAAAGAGAATCGTCTGTCCGTTATAAGATAGCTCAGGCGAGAGGAAGGCTCCCGGTTTAAGTGTACAACCCTTGAGCCGTCCCTTTTCGACAACAGTATCGGCCAGAAGATTTGTCAGTTTTGGATCAGACCCGAACGGATCGGATAGAACATACAATCCGCCGCCGGCAATTGCATTGAAGCCGTAGTACTGGTCGCACATGTGAAACACGCCACCAGGATGGTGACGCTTAATAAACAATATTTTATCAAAATCCAATAAAGGATTACAGAAAGTCATCCGACGGACTGTCCATCGGACATCAAGGTATATTCTGCGGCGAACATCAACATCCACATTGTCAACTGACTTCAGAGATGATATTTTAGCCTCGAACTGCTTTAGTTCCGTTACCAAGGATTCCAGACGGGAGTTGGAAGCTGACATGCGGCGCAAACGCTCAGTGAGACTGTAACCCCGCGCGATAATATGCCTTGTACGTTCCAGCGGGAAGTCATTAATTTTATCTTGCTGCGATTGACCTTTGAGTTGTCCGTCGCGTTCAATCCAGTCGGCCTCGACCAGTTTGCACATTGAAGAACCAACCTCAGTCGTATTAGTCGAACCGAAGGAAACCTGGACAGTGAGTATGAAAAATATCACCCATAGATATAGTTGAAATGTGCGTCTTTTCATGTAAGAATCTCCAGCATAAAAACTGGCAATTTATTATACCATAGTTAGAAATTATGTTAATAAATAACTCTCAAGTAATATTTCTAATTCACTTATTTACTTCTAAAAGGCCATCCTTACACTGGGATTTCTCAATTGCGAAGGTAAACATAACCGGCAGTTCTTTTGTTCTTATCATAGGGACAAATAAAGCGCAGAAAAAAAGGAGACGTAGGCAGTTGTTTTAAATTCATTGTAAGCCTGTCTCCTTATTGCGAAGTGCCGTTATACACATTACCGCGGATAGTGCTATCAGACCAACTGATCTCTGTATGCACTCGCAATAAATATATTGTAAGAGAAAAATACAAATAAATCAAGAAATATATAAATTTAACAATGCTTTTTATAAAAAATCTGCGCACACAAAGAAGCCGCGGTTTTATTTAGTTTGCAACCTCCAAATAATGTAGTATAGACATCGGCCTTTCCAGGTTTTTTAAAAACTAACGTTACCTTAGCATTAGCAGATATTTATAACATCCGTTTGAGGATTAATAGAACACTCAAAAAATATCACAAGAGCATTTTTCATGCTTTCACCGGTCTTGGTAAGCAGGCAAAAAAGTTAAAAGACATTTCAGCAATACCACAAAACTGTTGTTATTATAATTCAGTTACTTAAAATATATAGTTCTTCTCAGTACACTATTTGGACCTGAAAAGACTGTCCTAAGCTGGTTGTCCTTGCTATAATATGGATATGAATGAGCATGATGGTCTAACTGATATAAACTCTACAGATCGTTGTTACGACGAGACCATTAGTAAATGTAACAGATAAAAATCTCTGAAATAAAGAAAACATAAAAAAGGAGAAAATAGATGAAAGATCGAAAAGCAAAATCAGCTACCGTGACAAAAAGAATTAGCCGGAGGAATTTTCTGGCTGGTGCCGCCACAGCCACTGCTTTCACTATTGTACCTCGCCACGTACTCGGCGGTAATGGCAATACCGCGCCCAGCGAAAAGGTAAATGTCGCCATCATCGGCACGGGCGGCCAGGGTATCGTCAATATGAAACAACTCTTCAACGAACCCGACGTACGCATCGCCGCCCTCTGTGACATCAACGAACTCAGTGACTATAGTATGTTCTACTACGGCGGTACAGCCGGTCTGAAACCTGCCCTCAACCTGGTCCGACAAAAGTACGGCCAACCCTGTCCGACCTATCGCAATTATAATCAAATGCTGGACTCCGAAGACATCGACGCAGTCCTTGTCGCTACGCCGGATCATTCTCATGCTGTGGTCAGCCTTGCCGTCATCGCTAAAGGTAAACACCTCTACTGTGAAAAACCACTCTGCCGCACCGTTTACGAAACCCGCGTAGTCACCGAAGCCGCTCGCAAAGCCGGAGTCGCTACCCAACTCGGCAATTACGGGCACTCCAGTGAAGATATTCGTCTGGCCTGTGAGTGGATCTGGGACGGTGCTATTGGTGACGTCCACGATGTTCACGCATGGACCAGTACAGGAGCTAACCGTTGGACCAGTTTCACCGACCGACCCAAGGAAAAGCCTCCTATACCTGCCGGCTTCGATTGGCAGCGATGGCTTGAGCCCGTTCCGCCCCGCCCCTATCATCCCGACTACGCACCCGTTCGCTGGCGAGCCTGGTGGCAGTTCGGTTCCGGTACGATAGGCGATTTTGCATGTCACCATCTGGACCCGGCCTTCTGGGCGCTCAAACTGGACAAAAGTTCTACCTTCAGCGTCGAGGCCAGCTCATCCGGCATCACTGATGAGACTTGCCCTGCTGCATCACTCATATACTTCGATTTCCCTGCCCGTGCTGGTATGGGACCTGTACGCATTACCTGGTACGAAGGCGGACTTATGCCGCCGCGCCCTGTGCAGTTGGAAGCAAGAAGAAACCTCGGCGATAATGGTATCCTCTATATCGGAACAAAGGGCGCTATCCTCGGTGAGGGTTGGTCAAGATCACCCCGCATCATCCCCGAATCCAAAATGAGGGCATATAAAAGGCCTCCCAAGACCCTGCCTCGCGCCAAAAGTCATCATCGCAACTGGCTCGACGCCTGCAAAGGTAAAGGCCGACCAAGCACCCACTTTGACTACGCCGGCCCTCTGACAGAATTTACTCTAATGGGCAACGTTGCCCTCCGCGCCGGCAAAAAACTGGATTTTGACTGGAAGAACATGAACATAACAAATGTTCCCGATGCCAATAAATTTATCAAACCGAACTATCGTGATGGTAGGACAATATAATTAGAATTCAGGGCACATTTACTATGTGGGACTGGACATCGAAACGTAAAGCATTAATATTTTTGCTTTTCGTAACTATTTGCACTGTATTTATTCTCGGTTCGTCTTCCCCGAGACAGCCCAAAGTAATAATAGTACAGGATGAAATGCCTCAAATGAAAGTGTTGGCAAAATTCCTGCGGGAAAATGGCAAGCTTTCAGTAGCTGTTACAGATCAACGCTCTTTTCCCAAAGACCTGTCTGTTTATGATGCGGTCATCGTTTTTATCCATGGCAATCTTCAGGAGAATACGGAAAATTCGATTATCAACTACACCAAGAACGGTGGAAAGCTGATATGCTTGCATCACTCCATCAGTAGCAAAAAGGCTCAAAATAAATTCTATTTTGATTTCCTTGGAATACAACTGGACAATGGGCCGATGGAAAAAGGCGGGTATAAATGGAAAGAATCAAGCTGGTCATTAGTCAATCTGAACTCGAAGCACTTTATCACAAATTTTGACGTAAACTGGGATGAAAAAATCGTCTACACCCCTTCGGACTATCCAAGCACAGAGAGCGTATATCCAAGCATTACTTTCAAGAACGATTCGGAAGTTTTCATTAATCACAAATTTACAGATGGTAGGGAAAAGGTTGTCCTGTGTGGAATCGTATATAATGATAAGGAAAGCGACAAAACCTACATGCAGGACAGAGGAGCATGGATCAAGAGACAAGGCAAGGGAACTATAGTATATTTCATGCCGGGACATATCGCCTCAGATTATGAGAACAAGAATATTTCCCAAATGATTTTAAACGCCATAAGATGGCCTGCAAGACCAATTAGCTGATGATAAGAAAGGGAGTTGTGTATTGAAGAAGGATCAACAAGATCAGAACTGTACACAGGATGATCTGGCAAAAGGATTGCCTACGTTCACTGCATCAGCTCCCGAAATTCTTGCAAAAGAAAAGGCTGATTTAGCAGAACTCCAGGGCAAAGGTATTCTGGCGAGATGGAAGGGTTATTTAGGAAAAACAGGCCCCGGTTGGCTTCAAAGTGCCCTTGTGCTCGGCAGTGGAAGTGCCATGGCCTCTCTTTTTGCCGGTGCTTTTCTCCAGTATAAATTGCTCTGGGTTCAGCCGTTGGCAATGGTACTGGGCATCGTCATATTCGCAGCCATGTCATATCAAACCTTATCCACCGGAGTCCGGCCCTTTGACGCAATGAAGCGTTACATCCATCCCGTTGTTGCCTGGAGCTGGGCAATTGGCGCTTTGTTAGCAACTATAATATGGCATTTACCCCAATACGCTCTGGCCGCCGGGATGACTGATGATATGATAAAGGCAATTACCGGCTGGCAGCCCTCATCACCCACCTCGCAAACAATTGTCTTGATTTGCATCGGACTCTGTGTCCTGGCCATATCAACTCTCGCTACATGGAGCTACGGCAGTGGGCATAAAGGAGTCAGACTCTATGAACGTACCCTCAAAGGTCTGGTCTGGATGATTATCCTCGCTTTCACAATCGTGATAGTGCGCCGGGCAATAGAAGGAGGTGTCCAGTGGGGTAAACTTTTCAAAGGATTCTTACCACTGCATATTCCGAAGGATCCCCGGGGAGTTTCTATTGTAATGGCAGCCTTTAGCGCAGCTACAGGGATAAACGCCACATTTCTCTTTCCTTATACTCTACTTGCAAGAGGATGGGGCAAGGAACATAGAGGCTTATCCAGATTTGATTTGATAACCGGTATGCTGCTGCCGTTTTGTATCGCGACGTCACTAATGATCATCGCAACCGGATGTACGATTTATGACCCTGAGCAATTTGCTTCGGGTTCCACGAAACTCTCACCAATCCAAGTCGCGGCCATGCTTGAGTCCACAGGATTGAGCATGTTCTTTTCAAGGATCGTTTTTGGCCTTGGAATATTAGGCATGGCTCTGAGCTCGATTACTATGCACATGCTCATCTGCGGCTTCGCCGCCTGTGAGGTATTCGGTGTCGAACCGGGCGGATGGCGTTATCGCCTGGCCTGCCTGATTCCTGCACCCGGTGTAGTCGGTGTCGTACTCTGGGGATATATAGGGCCCTGGATCGCCATACCTGCCTCGGCGGTTTGCGGCCTGATGCTGCCAATCGCCTTCATTGCCTTCTTCATCCTCAACAACAGTAAAAGGTATCTTGGCAAAGACAAACCAACAGGCATCAAAGCACTGGTTTGGAATGTCGCAATGCTTATCTCTATTGGCGCCACGGTAGCCAGCATAGTCTATTATCTTCATTCCTTAATCTGATAGCAACCGATAGAATAGGCACTTGTTACTGTTTGAATACAAGACCTCCAGTCCGACAGGTTCACCCTTTCTCAGGGCCTGAACCAGCCCACAATGCCTGGATATGGTCCTTAACATACTCGCCGCGATACATCCTCATAAAATATCGTTGAATTCTTAATCCGCTCGACTCAGCGATTTTCACCGCGTTGGTATTATCGACAGGTATGTCGATAAATACCGGCTCTGCCGCACAACGGCTCAAAGCATCGGACAATAAAACCGGACCGGCATCTATAGTCGCAATGCACGGACCTATCTGGATAGCATTTGCTCCGGGACGCGTTAAGATAAATCCCTCTATTTTGCCGCCATCCCAAATGATATGTATGTCTTCCGGAAAATCCTCGAATAGCCTGCTAAGCATTTTCCCGCGATTTGTCCTATTCATCTGCGTGTCAAACTCAATTATACTTACATATATCGCCGGAGTAGCTTTGCTTACAAGCGCCCCCCTTTTGCCTGATGGTGCTATACCTTCGAACCGGGCTAATTGGTATTCCGGCGTAAAACCCAATTTCTCGTAGATAGGCTGACCTGCAGAAGTTGCATCAAGACGAACAGTTTTCACCTTTCTCTTATCAAGATAATTGAGTGAATACTTCAACAGTTCTGTGCCGACGCCTTTACCTCGTGCATCCACATCTACCAGAACCATGGCTATCCAAGCTACATGACCCAGGATGCAGGTAGTCGTAGTCCCTACAGAACGCCCCCCAAATTCCGCCACAAAACAGCCTTCGGGTTCCATCTTCATAAAACGCAACCAATCAGATTCGGTTTGGTTCCATCCCGCCTGCCGGGTTAATTTTAGCCCAAGCTGAACATCGTCGATTGTCATTTGTCTAATCTTTATCATTTTGGCGGATTCTATCAAATTCCCAGCAAGTTTAATAGCCATGTTTTCCAAATGATACGAATACTCAGGGCAAAGAGACATAACGCCGGGAACTGAAAAAATACCTTCGGAAATCAGGCGAAAAACTCGAATTACTGAGACAAATTTGATATTATATTTTCTATGAAATTTCCAGAGACAATGTTTTTAACGTGAACGTGCCAACTTTAACGAGGAGACTATTTTGGGGAGTACAAAATTGATGAAAGATATTAAAAGACGTGATTTTTTGAAGATGGCGGCTATGGGGGCTTTGGCGGGTATGAGTGGAGTGTCATTAGGTGCCGGGAAAGCCACGAAACCCAACTTCGTTTTCATAATTGCCGATGACTGCACCTTTCGCGATAT
>JABMRO010000667.1 GCA_013202635.1 Planctomycetota bacterium | reverse complement strand
GCACATGTTTTTGTGCCTCATTTTTCCAATCCATTTTATTACTCGGATTATACGCATAAGAGGTTTTTTGGCTTATATACCTTTTATTATTTTGTAGATACAGAACGTCAACTAAAAAGAAAAGTTCCGAATTTTTACACAGATATAAGAATAAATATAATATCACAGCGGCTTGTATTTCGGTCACCTTTCCGGTTCTCACGACAAATCAAAAAGGCGTTAGGTTTTTTGATTAATTGTCATCGGTTTGTTATGGAGTTTTACGAACAACATCTTTGCTACATATTTCCTTGCCATGGAATCGAAATAGTATTTATGCCAGCGGATTAGTTCCGAGTTTTTGTTTGATACGATCGTCATAATAAGTGGGCAGGCCTGTATTGCCCATTGAACTAAGACTCTGCAGAATAATCCACTGAAAAAAACTGGAAGAAAAAGGTAATGAGACTTTTGATTTTGACCAATAATCCGGAACGTGCAAGCTTTAGGCAGCGAATACAAATCTATTTTGACACTTTGCGCACAAACGGTATAGATTATCAAGTTGCGAAATTGCCGGCTGGTTTTTTGGCACGTCGAAAGCTTTTTAAACGGACAGCAGATTTTGACGGTGTATTACTTCACAAGAAAGGATTCAATCCTTTCGATGCCTTCTGGTTGAGCCGATACAGCAAGAGACTTATCTATCATTTTGATGATGCCATAATGTATAGTACTAAGCATCCTGACCGCAAAAGCTCGTCACATTTCAGACCATTTCGTAGAACCGCCAAATTGGCAAATATGGTTATAGCCGGCAATTCTTATCTTGCCGAACATGCTCGTAAATTCAATAGCAGAGTGGAAGTTTTACCTACAGGCTTGAATACAAAAGAATATATGGTGGATACCAGAGGGGAAAATGATGGTAAAATTCGACTTGTTTGGATAGGCAGCAGCAGTACACTTAAGTATCTTGCTGAAATAAAACCTGCGATCGAAGAAATTTGCTCACGATTTGACAATGTCATTTTGAGGATAATAGCGGATGAATTTTTTGACTTGCAGAACATGGAAGTGGAAAAACGTCAATGGTCATTGGAAAAACAGGCAATTGATTTAGCCACAAGTGATATTGGGCTTGCGCCACTACCGGACAATCGATTTACAAGGGGCAAATGCGGCTTTAAGATTTTGCAATACGCTGCCGTCGGCTTGCCTGTAGTTGCTTCTCCAGTAGGCGTAAATGCAGAGTATGTTTGTGATGGTGTCAGCGGTTTTTTGGCAGAAAGTAATGCAGAATGGATCGATAAGATTACACGGTTGGTTGAAGACTCACAGTTAAGGAAGACTATGGGCGACAATAATCTGACTCTCGCAAAAAATTTTGATATCAATATAATTGGAAAGCGATTAGCCGATTTGATTACAGAATGCGTGGGGAAAGTTTCATCTTGAATGAAGCTTTAGCTTTACCTCTTGCCAGAAACCACCCTATAGCGACCCATCATAACTATTGCTGGTTGTTTCAGTAATGCGCTCTATGTCTTTTTTTTGCCTGGGCTCATATGTGAAAGCCCATTTGTGAACCTTCATCGAGTCAAGGTCTGTAAGAACAGGGCCATTATCTGTAATTAAAATATTTGTGTACTTCAAATCACCGTGGGTGATACGGTGCTTCCCCATTTTATCGAGCAGCTTTTTAATCTGCTGAGTTACCATTAAGCGTTGTTCTGAGGTAATATTACTGTTCCGCAGAAAATCATGAAGTTTCTGTCCCTCAACATATTCAGTCACCAGATAAGATTTCCATAGGAGTTTTTTCTTAAGCTGCTCGATATAGGCCAATGGTTTCGGTGTAGCTATGCCCAGCATCCCGAGCCGATGTCCGTGCAGCCAGCCTCGATGGGCACGGGACCTCTTGATGGTATGACGTAGCGAATGAATAAATCCCTTATGATTATAGTGTTTGACTACTACATCTTTGCCGTTCCACGTCAGACGTGATACATAACAGGTATTGCCTTTTTTCAGAATCTGCCCTTCATCCATTAGTTTATCTATTTTTTCTATAAAACCAAGTGGTGCAGTTTGCTGACAAAAAGCCTTGTCAAACACGGAAATATACCTGCCGGTCTTAATTCGAAGATGTCTCTTATTTGTTCGCATGCACTTTTTCAGCCCTTTTCTGAGCAATCTTTTTTTATGCACAGCTAATTGTTTTTGAAATGATATTTGGTCTGCCTTTCCAAAACGCCAGCCGCGAGCTTTGAAATACTCCTCACAAAGCGTCCTGATTGATTGCGTATTGCTATCCGGCAAATAGAACGCCAACATCGCTAACTGAGAGATGCTTCTTTTTCTATCAGCTTCACGTCGCAGGAATTGCATCTGTCCGACATCCAGCGCAAATAGCTTGTCATCTCCTAATAAAAAATTTCCCAAATGCAAGTCTTTTTGCAAGACCCCTTTGGTATGTTGTTTGGCCATATCTTTACAGATCAAAACTAACAAGCTCAGCTTCTTGGTTGGGTCCGGTGTTTTGAGAAATATATCCAAAATCGTTGATGATTCAGTTATCTTTTGAACTACAACCACCCATTGACCATCTTCGGTATGTCCGTAAAACAAAGGCTCCGGCGCACTCAATCCGTGGCTTGTCAGCCGTTTCAATCCATGCCATTCTCGTTTTAAATGGCGTCTTGCACTAATCTTGTGTGAGAACACTTTTGCGATTACACTTTTATTGTCCCACAAAGCATCATAAACCTTTCGTCTGCCGGGAATGGCTCTCAGAAGGGCAACACATAACAAACGTTCTGTACGTTTCCGCGGATAAGTGCAGTTGATTACAAGTTGAAAAGGAAATTCAGCCATACGCTTTCGCTTTGGGATACGTGTTCCGGTGAAATTATAATAATACCTCAATGCCCAAAAATGGTTATACCCAATTGATTGGCAAGTTTAATTGTTTCTGGCTTGTCGATAATTATCGTCTTGTCTGTTTCTACTACCAGGCATTTGCTTCCATTCTCGGCTAAACTTCTGATAGTATCTGGTCCTACGCATGGCACATCAAATCGCATATCCTGTTGGGGTTTGGAAGCCTTGATTAGTGTCCAGCCTCCGGACTTGCAAAATCTGCCGGCCCGCTTAATCATCTCTGCCGTACCTTCTATCGCTTCGATAGCAATCACTTCCTTTTCTTTCACCGCAATTGCCTGGCCTATATCAAGCTCACCAAGCTTTTTGACTATTTCCCAGCCGAATTCAATATCCCCTTTGACTGAGGGGCGAAGAGGTGCTGCTGTCATCGTACCTGCCGTTGCTAAGTGTTCTTTGCAATACATAATCGAATTCTCCAATATTATTCCTCCGCTTGCCAGTTCGTCGGCCAAGGCGTACAGGATAGTATCTGTTAGTTTATTTTTGTTGCGCAGCCGCCAGTAGTATATTCTGAATGCACGCCAGTCAGGCAGATACCGCAAGATTCGCCATGGGGTGAAAAGTTGTTGTTTGGAAACCCGCCCAACCATAATTGTTCTGGTTACGCTGTGCTTTCTTAACTTTCGTATCCAGGCCCCAGGCCGGGCAAGCGCAACTC
>JABMRO010000666.1 GCA_013202635.1 Planctomycetota bacterium | reverse complement strand
CCAGAGCACACCACTGAACATTAACATTGCAAGTATGCTGAGCACCAACATTTTGCTTACCTTTTTCATGATAGTTCTCCATTTAATTTAGATTTGCAAAATACCCGCCATCTACACCGGTTGCGGGTAATCTTACAGTAATTTAACAGGTAAAACTCACAAAATCAACAAAATTACACAAACTTGCAATTAGTCGGAAATCACCAATATTACCAAGCCTTTTTTGCCAGCTAAATTCATTATCAACCAAAAACTATTACAAAATCTTAATCTTGCAATTAAATCGAAAATCTATTATCCTGCAACTGATATGTCACAAAAACTTCTAATAACCAATTGCAGATTGTTCGATGCTCCTGATGATGCAGAAACTACGTCCATTCTCATCGAAAATGGTACCATCACCCAAATTGGTCAAATCAATCCCTCCACAGGCTGCAATAATACAACTGACGCACAAGGCAGAATAATCGCTCCGGGTTTTATTGATGTTCACATTCAGGGTGCAGGCGGCGCAGATGTACTTGATGCAACACCCGAGGCACTAAAGGCTATATCACAAACCTGTGCACGTTTTGGAACCACCAGTTTCCTTGCCACAACTGTATTCAAGCAGGAAGAGGATAATAAACACCTTACCGTTGCCGCCGAATATGTTGGCCGGGAGCTCGGCGGCGCGAATCTGCTCGGTATCCACCTCGAAGGCCCATTTATCTCAATACAAAAAAAAGGTATGATTCAACCTGAATGTATATCCCCACCATCCTTACAGGTTCTCGATGAAATTCTTGACATAACAAACGGCCACCTCAGAATGATGACCATTGCGCCCGAACTGCCCGAAAGCACACAGATAATCAAACGCCTGCTCGATTCAAATGTCATCGCTTCATTCGGCCACTCCAGCGCAAATTATGAACAAACCATCGACGGTTTCAACAACGGTATCACACACGTAACACATCTTTTCAATGCAATGCCGTCACTCCATCATCGCGCACCGGGCCCACTGGCCGCCATTTTCCAAACAAAACACATAACAGCTCAGCTTATTACTGATGGTGTCCATATACATCCAGCAGTTTTGAAATTAGCTTTTGAAACGCTTGGCAAAAATCGCTTCATAACAATCACAGATGGCATGCAGGCCCTCGGTCTTGAAGAGGGTAAATACATTTACAACAATATCGAATACGAATCTGTAAATGGGACTGCAAGGTACAAAGACGGCACCCTTATAGGTACTGCTCTCGGCCTAAGTCAACTTCTCGAAAAACTCATATCCTTTACAGATTGCTCCCTTGATGCCGCAATCAGGACCATTACTCAAAATCCTGCCGAACTATTAGGACTTGAAGACAGAAAAGGCATCATTGCTCCTGGCAAAGATGCTGACTTGGTTCTGCTCGACCACGATTATTCAGTTCACACAACTTTCGTGGAGGGCAAAATTGTATTCCCAAAACATAGAAACCTGAAATAGTTTAGGTAATCTAAGCAAAATGGAGAAATAAAAAGGGGAGAGCTTGCAGGCTCTCCCTTTTTTTATGCGGCTCTTTCCTTTTTCATTTTTAGCCCTTGCTTCCCTGCCAGCATCTCCATCTGACATGTGCTCAAAACTCGCAAGATAGGCAAAGTAAGTTTAAACTAAATATGGCCGGATTGGTCATTTTCCAGAGCCGCGAATTTTCTAATCTTATATTATCCATCGGCAAACTATGTTTCAAATCTTGAATTTTTACGAACATTCTATATATCTGCCCTTGAGTCTGTTTCTCTGCTGAAAAACAGTTTGAATCAAGCGAGCCCAAACTGTATAATTGTATCTGTCTGCGACAAAATTTAAGGGGCCACAATTAGGAAACCCAAAAAAACAAGGATGCTGCTATGACCGTAAAAACACTCGGCATTTCGACAAGTCCGAGGATTCAGGGCAACAGCGATTTGCTTTTACGAGAAGCTCTTGCAGGCGCCGAGTCCACAGGTGCACACGTCGAATATATTCATCTTTCAGATTATAATATCGCACCGTGCATCGAATGCAATGCCTGCTACACAACGGGTACCTGCACGATCCAGGATGACTTTCAGAAACTCTTAACAAAGATACTTGATGCCGACAGGCTTATCTTCGCCACTCCTATTTTTTTTATGAACGTCTGTGCCCAGGCAAAGATGTTTATCGACCGCAGCCAGTGTCTCTGGGCGTATAAGTATGTGCTAAAAAAACAGGTCATCACCCCCGAACGCGACCGACGTGCGATGGTCATCGCTATAGGTGGCTCAAAAAGCAAAAAACAGTTCGAAAGTATTCGATTAACGATGAAATCCTACTTTGATGTGCTTGATATAAATTATTCTTTCAATTTATTTATTAACAATGTTGATGATTTAGGCGAAATACATAAACATCCTTCAGCGCTCAAGGAAGCATTCCGCCTCGGTAAAGAACTAATAACCATCAAGTCCCCCCCACCGCAAAAACCAGTCAACGTCGAATTAACCTGAGCCTGCGCCGATCCACAATTCAATACTGTTCCCCGTTATTCTTTTTTCTCAGGTTTGGCTCTTTTTATAACAACGAAATACACAATTGCCCCCACAAAATAAAAACTAAATGACAAAACAATTGCAACGGCCCATATCAATTTGTCGTACTCGCCTTCTTTAGTCAGCGGGTTATAAAACTTCGACGTAGGCCGCTTTAAACAATCGATTAGCATTATCAGAGAAAAAATAACTCCCACGATAGCTAATACGCCCCACAAAACCTGAATCCCGAAAATCGGTCTTATCGGCCAGAACGGAAACCTACACCACGTAAACATAACAGATACCTCCTAAAACAATTTACAATTTCGAACAATCACAAGTTAATTCTACAGTTTTTTTCCAAAATATAACTTAGGCAATATGTCAATCATACTTTTGTTATTCAGTCTTCGATGATAAGTATGAAAAAAGCCCAATAATCAGAACTGCAATCACAATCAGAGTTACACATATAACAACCGGCGTTGCGATGTTCAATTTCATTTCAATAAAAATGGGTAAAGATGCTGCGAAGAGAATGAAAATAATTAAGCTGATTGCCCGCCATGGATATGCAAAATTCATTGTCCAGCCTGTCCATTTAACTGGTTTTGGCACAACCAGACGCGGGTCGTTTTTGCAGTGATAAATTGCACCCCAGAGCCAGTTATTCTTGTCTTTCCAAAGAATTTCTAATTCCTCTTTTGTCATTATTATCTGTTAACTATGAATATTTTATCTTCGATTATCTAACAAAACAAATAATACTATAACCATAACCGCAAATACCATCAAAATAATTTAATTCTCTGTATGCTGAGCTACTACATATTATAAATATCACTATCTGCCTGAAGCCAAAACAATTAAAAAAGAGCCTATACTAAAACAAATCAGTATAGGCCCCGAATGTACATAAATCTACAATATCAACTACGTAATCTTAGTTGCTGCCTGAACTTTACGGCGCAGGTGCATAAAGACGAATATCATCGAAGAACACCATACCTGCGCCGCCGGCCACAGGATTACTCCTGTTACCAAAGCCAAGAGTAATAGTATTGACATTAGTAAGGTTCACGCCCTGATCTGCAAAGGCCTGCAGGTCGATATTCCATTGGGTCCATACGTCTATCAGTGCCGCATCAGGATTATCATTATTGACCACAGCGCTGCCGTTCAAAACAACATACATCGTCTCAGCAGCATTTGCCTCATCGCCTATATGCCAAATCGTCAGAGTATCGACACTTTTTTCTCTCCAGTCACGCGGGTAAGTCAGTGTCAAAGTCGCCTCAGATTTCCCGACACCATTGTCGTAAGAAAACGGCATTGACTGGGAACCACCGTGAACAATAGTCTGCTCGACAAACGGGGGATTAGGGTAACCAACGACAGAGCCGTTTATTGCCGGGTTGTCGAATCCGTCCAGCCAGGCCAGATATATCCTGTTACTGCCGGGCTCACCTTCATTAATGTCATTGTAGCTCTCCATATCGTCCACAATAAGGAAGT
>JABMRO010000665.1 GCA_013202635.1 Planctomycetota bacterium | reverse complement strand
GTATTTTGGTTCACCGTATGGCGCCAGGCCCATAAGTTTGTATTCGCCTGAGTTGACCCGAAAACCCGTGAAGTAGGTAAAAGCCGAATAAAGCAGTCCCAGAGAATGAGGGAAATGCATCACGTTTGTCAGTTCGATTTTGTTGCCTCTGCCTGTGCCGAAGCTGGCCGTATCCCATTCGCCGACGCCGTCCATTGTCAGAATGGCGGCCTCATCAAAAGGACTGGGAAAAAAGGCACTTGCGGCGTGGGATTCGTGGTGTTCAGTAAAAACGTAGCGGCCCTTGTACTTGTTCTGCAAAGCCCTGTCCATTTCCCGTGGCAAATGCAGCTTTTGCCGCAGCCATAACGGAATACCAATAAAAAATTGCTTAAAACCTCGTGGGGCGTAACCAATATAGGTTTCGAGCAGTCTTTCAAATTTTTTCAGCGGCTTCTCATAGAAAACCACGTAATCGATCTCTTCGGCGGTAAGCCTCTCGGCTTCAAGACAATACTCAACCGCATTTGTCGGGAATTGGCTGTCATGCTTGATTCGTGTAAATCGTTCCTCCTGGGCGGCGGCGATAATTTCGCCGTCGCGCACAAGCGCTGCGGCACTGTCATGGTAAAAGGCCGATATTCCCAAAATATTCATACTGTTATACCCATTTAAATCACCCTGGGAAGTTTTACTATTCGAGTGAAATTACGAACCAAAACATTAATTGTAAGCTATATCGGCTGTAAATGCAAAGCTGAAGAGCATCGCCGGTACTTAAAAAAGGTTTTTTGGATAGAAAACGCTTTTTTGCAATTATATTCGGTTTACACTTGCATTTTTTATGTAATATCATATATTTAGTCTTTTCGATGGGGTAAAATCCCGTCCTGCGTTAAAGTTAAATAGAACAGGAGCGTATTTAATGTCGAGAGAATGTTTCTTTACGGGCAAGCGAACCGTATCGGGCAGAAGTATAGCCCGGCGTGGTAAGGCTAAATATCTTGGTGGTGTTGGTAAAAGAGTAACCGGCAGCACCAAAAGAAAGTTTAAGCCGAATATACAAAAGGTTCGGGCGGTTGTTAACGGTAAGATTTGCAGAATTAAAGTCTCAGCCAAAGCTATTCGTATGGGTCTTGTGCAGAAGCCTCCGAAGCGGGATTACAAACCCGCCGAAAAGGCCGCTGGCTGACAAAGCATTTTATCAAGTATTTTCTTTATAGCGGGGCGGGTTCTGCCTCGCTTTTTCTTTATAATATAATCGTCATTCTTCAGCGAAGTGAAAAATCTCAAGGATTGAAAATGGCAAAAAAAATCGACCAGACCCAGGTCAGAAAGGTTGCTAAATTATCCCGGCTGGAATTGACCGAAGCCGAGGTTGAGGAATTTACCGGGCAATTAAGTGCAATCCTTGACTACGTGGAAAAAATGAATGAGCTGGACACAACCGGCGTTGAACCGTTGGCGCATTGTCTGCCGGTCAGTAATGTTTTGCGAGAAGATTCCGCCAAGGAGTCGCTCGGTACGGAGAAGGTTTTGGCTAATGCACCCCAGCGGGATGATGAGTTTTTCAAAGTGCCGAAAATACTGGATGATGGTTCCGGTGCGTAAGAGAATGTCTTAAAACGGATTTGGAGGTATTAGACCATGAAGGCGAATTATTTAATATGTTCTTTGCTTATGTCTTTGTTTTTGATTGGTTGTGCACAGATGGAGAAAAACAAAATGAGTTCAGTACCCCCGGGCAGTCAGCATTCCCGGATGTTTGAAAAGAAAATAACTAAAACTTTAAGCTGTAATTATTTACTGTTTCTGCCGGAAGATTACGCCAAAAAACGGCAGCGATGGCCTTTGATTGTTTTTCTGCACGGAGCCGGTGAACGCGGCAGTGACTTGAAAAAGGTAAAGGTGCACGGGCCACCGAAGATAGTCGAAAACAGAAAGGATTTTCCTTTTATCGTGGTTTCTCCGCAGTGTCCAAAAGATGATTGGTGGACGGAGAAAGTTGAAGTGCTCATAAACCTTGTGGACGATATCGCGGCTCGGTATAAGGTCGATAAGGAAAGGATTTATCTGACGGGTCTGAGTATGGGTGGATTCGGTACTTGGTCTCTGGCCTCTGCATACCCCGAACGCTTTGCCGCTATCGCGCCTATTTGCGGCGAGGGTAGTCGTATAATGGCTTTGAAATTAAAAGATATACCCGCCTGGGTTTTCCATGGAGCAAAAGACCGAGTGGTTCCGCTCGAAAAATCTGAAGAAATGGTCAATGCCATAAGAAATCGTGGCGGAGACGTCAAATTCACAATCTATCCCGACGCCGGCCATGATTCATGGACCGAATCGTACGACAATCAGGAACTTTATGACTGGTTCCTTAAGCATCGTAAAAGTAAGAAAAAATAACAGTTGATTCGCAGTAATGGAAGACCTAAGTGCAAAAGAATTGCGTGATAAAATCGCGGCCGGACAAATAAGCAGCCTCGAAGCGACTAAAGCTGTTTTTAAACGGATAGATAAGCTTGAGCCGGTCATTGGCGCTTATATCAGCACTTATCCCGACAAGGCGTTGGAAACAGCCGCGGACATTGACCGGCGAATAGCCGCGGGCCAATCCGTAGGCCAACTGGCTGGTGTCCCTGTCGCGATAAAAGATAATATGTGCACCACTTTCGGAGCCACTACCTGTGCTTCGAGGATATTGGAAAATTTCCACGCACCCTACAATGCCACGGTTGTTGAAAAACTTCTGGCCGCCGATGCCGTAATAGTCGCAAAAGCAAATATGGATGAGTTTGCG
>JABMRO010000664.1 GCA_013202635.1 Planctomycetota bacterium | reverse complement strand
ATCTTAAACGCCCCGATAGGTTCACAGTACGCCCCGCTGAATGTCCGAGTCAGATTAAAACCATACGATTCAAGAGTTTTAAGATACTTCTTGTAATCGAAGGCTCGATTTAGCACTGCCCCGTAATGTTCGCCGGACGTTATCAAAACCGTTGGCTTGCCGCGCCACAGAAAATAGTGGGGATTATCCGGATGTAGCTGAATTGGTCTAATCCTCTTTGCCGGCTGTGCGGCATTTGCAGATGAAATATTGCCGACCAATCCTGACTGCACCACATATAAAAAAACTCCGATTTTGAGGCAAATATTGAACTTTGTTGACGATTCTGATTTTCTTTTGATTAACGGCATCTTGTTTACCTGTTCAAAATATCTATCTTTTCTTAAAAATGCAGGAACCCATATTCAAAACTTATTGAAAAAAGGCAGGGCGGTTTTGACCAGCAACCAACGAACATCACATGATTGATGAAAAATCATGGGTATACCTCTGGGTGAAAGATTTTCTAACTGCCGTATCCATCTACCCTCTCAGGTTCGACTTTTTAGTAGTAGTGTAATCCCATTATTGGCACAAACTTAACGCACAATTATACATGGGCCTGTCGCTATAAGCAAATCAAAAATATCTCGCAGTTCATCGCTTGCATTTTCGTTTCAGTCGGAGTAATTTATAGGATAAACTTAGAAACAGTCAGTTCAGCTTTTCTTGCGCTGAATCCACAGAGCAGAAGCAGGATGATAAAAGTAAGAATAAGCTATTTGGGTGCTTTTGACTGGCTTTTGGACGGCGAAGGAGTAAGATAGCGGCAGTTTGGCCAGGAAGAACCGAAACTACAATTGAACCAGGAAAATGAGAAACCATTGAACGCATATTTAAAAATGGGAGGTGGGCTTGTGAAACCGGTTTCTTTGATTAGTACGATAGCGCTTGTAATAATGAACATATCAGGCCACTGCTCCGCCCAAGGTCAAGTTGAAAAAGCCCGGGTACGGATGGGCGATCTGCGTTTTGGCTCTTACGCCACATCACGACATGTCGAACAGCTTGCTATTGATGAGGCCGTCCGCGCTCGCGCATGGAAAACTATTCAGCGCATGGGAATCACTAAACTTTACGTCGAAGTCTATCGTGGCGGTCATGTTGTGCTGCCGGAACACCTGATCTTTGTACGCAACTGGCTCCGGGAAAAAAATGTCGACGTAGTTGGAGGTATCGCCACTGTGCCCGGTGGTGATTTCGGCGTGCGACAAAAAGGTCCTCTTGGCTGGTTCAACTGGCAAAATAAAAAGACCCAGCGCGATATCGAGAAAGTTATCCGAACGGCGGCGGGCATCTTCGATACTTTTATCGTTGATGACTTCCTTTGCACTGGTGACGTGAGCGAGGAATCGGATACCGCCAGAGGCACCCGTTCCTGGGGTGAATATCGGCGTACTTTGCTTACCGAACTGGCTAAATCGGTCTTTGTCGGACCTGCGAGGGAGGTCAATCCAAATATTACTATGATAGTCAAATATCCCCAGTGGTACGATCGGTTCCATTTGTTTGGTTATGACACGGAGACGTTTCCTCAAATCTTCGATGAAGTCTGGGTTGGTACGGAGACTCGCGGCCGTAACACGCAGCGATTTGGTTTCGTGCAGCCCTATGAAGGATTTGTCAATTATCGCTGGCTTGCGGACATTGCCGGCGACAAGATTGGCGGTGCCTGGTTTGACCACGGAGATTGTCTCGAATACGATTTTCTCGACCAGGCCTACATGAGTGTACTTGCCGGAGCGCCGGAGCTGGTTTTCTTTAACTTCAACAATATTATACGAGGCCACCCGGACCACGAAAAGGTAATAGCCGAGTTCGACCAGCTTGCCGACCTGGCCGCTTTCGTCCGCGAACACCCTGTGATCGGCATCCCTGCCTACAAGCCTCCGAACAGCGACCCCGGCGGGGATATGTACATCATGGACTTTTTGGGCATGCTCGGCATCCCCCTCGTACCGGTGCACAAATTTCCTGAAAGTGCTCCGGTTATCTTTCTGCCTGCACAGGCGGCTTCAGACCCATATCTTCTCAATCATATAAAAAAGGCACGTGCCAGAGGTGTTTATCTCATAATCACCACAAGTCTTTTAATTGCATCACCCGACGCGGATGAGCTTAAGCGTATTGTGGGAATCAGCCCGAAGATAAAATCAGAGCCGATTCGTGCCCGGCTGATGTCATTTTCACCGAAGACTCAGAATTTCGAAAATACGAATGCGATGATTAATTTAGAGTCACCTATAGCAGCCGGACTTATGTCGACAGAAATAGTGTGCACCGCCGGAGGTAAACAGCTTGTGCTTCTTTCTGTAAATGAAACTTCGCATGGTCGTATTGCGCTGCTAAACACACACACCTACAATCAAGCAGACTTTGATGCCGTAGGGGAGGTTTTGCTCTGTCCTCGGCCGATGGGCCTGCTCGATATGGAGGGATCGGCGCTTTCCGCTTTTCGTGCGGTATTTGGCAATCGTATGATAACAGAGAATAACCAGAATATTACGCCAAAACCTTTGATTCCTGTTCTTGATGGTTCGGCTTGTGTTACCATACATCCTTTTGAAGATGGGAATTGTGTTGTCCAAAACTTCAATGATGAAGAGGTGAGAGTTGCTGTTACCGTTCAGATTCAGAACAATAAATCTCATCGATTTATCGATGGGTTTACTAAAAAGCCAATCCATGCCCGCACAGCTAATTCCAAAAGCGCTGTATCGCTGAACTTGCTCATTCCTGCAAGGGGCCGCTTTTGGGTTCGGCGTGTTGATTTTGCAGTCAAAGATAAATAAATTATAGACTTTCAGGATGTGAAGTTTTTCAATAATATAAGTGCTGATTCATATTTGGCACGATAAATGTGAGGTGATAATTATGAGAAATCTTTTCAAACATTTCTGTTTAATCCTGCTTTCCACCGGCTTACCTTTAATGCTTTCGAATCAGAGCTGGGCGAAGACAAGAGCCTGGGAAGGTACTATAACAATTCCTACCTACGGATGGTCGGAAGATGTAAATCCCAAGTTCTGGGCCCTTGAAGGTAAGGTGAAATTCTCGACCACAGTAAAAGGCTCCATCATCTATCCTTATACAATGCAGGATCATCTTTACAGAACCAAAGCAGATCGAACTTACAAAGCCTTGTTTCTTGAAAATGAATATTTAAAAGTTACCTGCCTTCCCGAGTTGGGTGGCCGTTTGCATTCGGTTTTCGACAAAACGGAAGACAAGGAAATGTTCCATCTTAATAATGTGATAAAACCGGGTATGATAGCAATGCGTGGGGCTTTTATAAGTGGGGGTGTCGAATGGAACGCTGGGCCACAGGTTCACACGGTAACGATCGTCTCACCTGTTGATGCACTTATCGGGCGAAATTCAGACGGCTCGGCTTACCTTGAAATTAATAATCTGGAAAAGAGTCAACGCACACAATGGACGGTGCGGGTGACTTTGCACCCGGGGAAGGCCTAT
>JABMRO010000663.1 GCA_013202635.1 Planctomycetota bacterium | reverse complement strand
TTACTAACCTGTCAGGCAAAGAGATTCGTATTGCTGAAACTGTCCACCTTGGGCCCCGCAAGGCAGTGCATCTGCTTGAGGTAGGGGGGCGACGGTTCCTTATAGGTAGTACAAATGAGAACATCACAAGATTGGCGGACTTAACCGGTACCTTAACGGAGTTGTCAGTACAGGAAATAAATAATTGAGGATATCATTGATTGTCAAGCTAATTAAAATGCACTTTTTGGTTTTTGTTGTTTTAATGCCTGCTGGGCTCTCTTTTGGTCAGGGTGGCAATTTGATCCCGGCGCAGGCAGCAGGACGGCTTGGTGATACTTCCACGTCAAGTACCCCGGCTAACGGCGTTCCAAAACTCACGGATTTGATGACGGTTATAGATAAGGCGACGACCAACGGCACCAACAGCAGAGATTGGTCAACACCTGTCAAGCTTGTAATCATCTTTACCGGTCTGGCGATTTTGCCGAGCCTTTTGGTGATGATGACTTCCTTTACGAGAATAGCTATTGTTTTGTCTTTTGTACGGCGAGCTTTGACAACGCAAAGCATACCTCCTACTATTGCAATGATGGGTTTAGCTTTGTTTCTTACACTTTATACAATGGCCCCCACATTTACCAAGACAAATACAATGGCCATCAAGCCTTATCTTGCTAACGAGATTAACTTTCAAACTGCGGGTGCGAGGGCAGGCAATTGTTTCAAGGAATTTATGCTTCGGCAGTGCCGGGAGGCCGATTTAGCTCTTTTTGTGCGGATGGCCAAAATAGAACCCCCAACAAGTCTGATGGATATAGATTTGCATATAGTTATTCCGGCATTTATTATCAGTGAATTCCGCACTGCATTTGAAATAGGCTGTCTTTTGTTTATTCCTTTTCTATTGATGGATATTGTTATTGCAAGTGTTTTGCTTAGTGCGGGTATGATGCTGCTGCCACCAATGATGATTTCACTGCCTTTGAAGCTGATATTATTTATTCTTGTTGATGGCTGGTGATTACTTGCCGAGAACCTTAGTCTGAGTTTCAGATAACCTCAAGTGTGGAGTGTCTGCGCCGGGATAAACGCAGGCCGATATATGCTTGGGGAGATACGAGGTGGACATTATGGATAGTAGTTTCGTTCTTTACCTGGGCCGGCATACTCTCGAGACGGCTTTGCTTTTAGCTGCTCCGATTCTGCTGACATGTATGGTTGTAGGAGTGACGATGACATTGTTTCAGGCGGTTACTTCCATACGTGATATGACCTTGTCTATAGTACCTAAGCTTCTGGCTGTTGGGATTGTTATATTGCTTTGTGGAGGGTGGCTCCTGGAAGTGGTACTTAGATTTACCAACGAAATGTTTGGACATATCCGGAATATTGGATACTGAAGATAAGAACGAAGGTAAACAGTTGTTTGCGTACAGGCACTTCTTTCTGCAAACTGTAGGGACTTGGTAGCAGGGAAAATATGGCGTTGATTATCGAAAAACTACTTGGTTTTGTAATGGTGCTGACGAGAATTTCAGCATTTTTTATGATACTTCCTGTTTTTGGGTGGAAAAGCATTCCTGTCAGGATAAAGGTTGCGTTGGCTATTATGGTAACAATTTTTTTTTCGATGATAACGCCTTTACCTGTCAAATTCGGGCAAGTCTCTGTCGTCGAGTCTGTATTGCTTCTGGCCAACGAAGCCACCTATGGGCTGGCTCTGGGACTAATCGCTGCTTTTGTATTTGCCGCAGTTAAATTCAGCGGGCGCATTATCGAACGGCAGATGGGCTTAGCTATGGCTCAAATATTGGACCCATTGACTGGTGAGAATACTCAAGCGCTGGGTGCTTTGCTGGAGATGATATTTATACTCTTATTTCTCAGTGCTAACGGCCATCATATGTTTTTGTTGATTATCTCGCGAAGCTATGAGACGTTTCCTGCCGGCAGTATACCGACAATACCCGTTTTAACCAGCGGCATAATTAAGGCTGGCTCAACGCTGTTAATGGTCGGTCTTAAATTATCCGCACCGATATTGGCAGCGTTCCTATTGTTGATGGTTGTATTAGCTGTCTTAGCACGTATGGTTCCGGAAATGAACATTTTATTTATCAGTTTGCCGATACGTGTAGGTATGGGATTGTTAATGGTGGCGATATTTTTGCCATTTATTAATACGTTCGTGGCCGAATTCGCTGATTGGATGGGCAAACTACTGCCATTATAAACTAACATAGGGCACAGATTATGCCGGAGCAAGCTGCCGAAAGGACAGAACAGCCAACAGCAAGGAAATTGTCGAAAGCCAAAAGCAAAGGGCAGGTGCCACAAAGCCAGGAGCTGACATCGACTGTAACACTGCTGGTGTTGATGGCAATGATTGCCTTGTTGGCTCCAAAGCTGCTGCAATGGTTCATGTTACAAATTAGGCAGGGAATGTCGTGCGAAAATGGTGTTTTTGCTGACAGCAGAGGATTTTTGGATTTTGTCAGTAGAAAAACTGTCGATATGACACTTGTTATCTACCCCATTTTAGTGGCGCTTGTTGCGGGCTCTTTTATGGCCAGCGTTGCTGTCAGTGGGCTAAATTATTCGCCGGGGGCATTAGAATTTAAACTTGACCAATTCAATCCGATCACAGGATTACAGAAACTGGTAAACGCACGTTCTCTGGTGAAGCTCTTATTATCTGTCCTAAAACTGCTTTTTATCTCACTCATTGTTTGGTTCTATCTTCGGAGCAGACTTGATATGCTTGCTGCTCTTCGATGGGCCTGGTCTGCGCAGATACTTGTAGTTATCGCAAAGATAATACTTGGCCTGATGATACGCATTGGTATTGTACTGTTGGCTATGGGTATTGCTGATGCCTACTATCAGAAATGGAAATACATCCAGGAACTGAAGATGTCGAAGCAGGAAGTCAAAGAAGAGCTCAGGGATACGATAGGTTCGCCCGAGGTCAAAAGTCGAATCCGGCAAATGCAATTCCAGGCGGCCTTAAAGCGAATGTTGCAGGAAGTGCCCAAGGCCAGTGTGGTTCTTGTCAACCCAACGCATGTAGCTGTAGCGCTGCATTATGATGCCAAGACAATGGAATCACCTGTGATGGTGGCTAAAGGGGCGGACTATTTGGCGGAAAAAATCAGGGAAATTGCACGTGCTTACGGTGTGCCCATCATAAGAAGGCCGGAATTGGCCAGGACAATATATTCAACGGTCAAACTCGGCAATCCAATACCCGAGTCTTTGTACGTGGCGGTAGCTGAAGTGTTAGCTATGATTTATCGTTTACGTCGTAGAAAAGCAAACGCTCAGACCTAAAAATATGTTTTTGGTTGTTCCCTCCAATAACTCACCGGCTGAAAATTCACACTATGTTTTGCCTTTATATCACACACCGATACCTAAGGCGCTCATCTGTTGTTGTATCAAAGCTAAGTTTCTCTCAAGACGGGCAAATCGAGCTATCAATCTGTCTTCTTTTTTAGTAAGGCGGTCTTCTTCGCTCTCAATTTTACCCTGTAGAGCATCTATTTGATTGTCAACATGTTTCTGGTCGATTTGGATCGAGCCGGTTGTTACCTTGAGCATTTTATCCAGCGCATCTTCTATTGCACCGGTAAATCCCTGTTTGACCCTGACAGTGGCGGTGAAAGTGCCATCTTGACTTAAGTCAACGCTGAGCTGAAGAGCATTCTCAGGATACGTAGGGACTCCATTGTCATCGAAGGTGCTATCACCGGTAACGATATTACCGCTGTACGTTGCATTGCGATAGGTTGATTCAGTAGAGAGTTTGATTTTGGCGCTGGTTAAAGCTCCGCTACTTACCTCTACCTCGACGTCGTAGTTACCCGCTGTGGTATAATTACTGCTGGCGCCGTAAAATTCGATAGTATTACTGTCGCTGCTGCCGGTCTTATCCGCTCCGATTATGGCCAGTACACCCATATAATCTTCAGCTATTGCTTCATCAAGGACATTCATGTCAAGACTCAGTAAACCCTCTCTGTCGATGTTAAAGCCGAGATGACCAGGCGTTAAAAACGTGTCGATATCCTCAATAAATCCATTGGTTTGTGTGATAAGAGGCGTGCGGATTTGTTGCTTTATGATCGAAACGATATAATCTCCCATCAAAAGACCGGCAGTTTTTAGAACGTCATTGAAGCCGGTCTTTTCCTTAATAAACTCGACAGCCAAGTTATAGGCATCAACCATTTTGGATAGTTTGTCTTTTACCGATTGAATGTCTCTGGTCAGAGTTATCTCTTCTCCGGTGGCAGTTGTCGTATCGTGCAGATGCAGCGCTACGCCGTAAATGACGTCATCTACCGTATTGGAGCTTCTGCTAATATAACCATCCTGGCCTTTGGTCTGTTCGGCCATAACATAATTGGAACGGGCCGAAGGTGTCAGACTGGTAGGATCGATGGAAATCATATCAACATCACCGGCAGTATTGAGGAACGTGAATGTTGTCGCTCCTGCGGTGTCTAACGCCGTGCCGTCTACTGTTATATCACCGGAGCTGACGTTTGACAGCGCCTCAAGTGCGGTTTGAATATCGGTAGTGGTAGCGTTATAGTTTATAGCTGCGGTTGTCTGCCCGTCATATGTTAAGGTAAACGTCCCGTCGGTTGCCACCGCAGTTGGAGTCAGCCTTTGTTCTTCAGCGACTGCCGTAGTGGCAGGATAGCCGTCGACCTTAATCTTAGAGTCCTGGGCTGATTGAGTTTCAATAAAATCCGTGGCAGCAAAACCTGTAAGGTTCGCTGATGTGTTGCCGCCTTCTGTTGAAAAAGCCATAGTAGGCAGAGTCAGGCTTGAGCTTGAATTGCCACCATGGTTGTAGTTCAAACTGATTGAAAGATCGCTTGTGCCGTAGGTATTATCTGTCAATATGATCTTGCCGTTCTTGAGAACTGCTTTGGCAATCCCGTCAAAGGCATCATTAATCTCTCCGATAAGATGTTCGATTCTGGTGTTATCGGTAATGCTGAGATCTACCTGCGTTATAGCAACGCCGTTACGGTCAGTACCGGTTATTTCAATAACGTCGTCATCATCAGGGGTTCCACTGAATTGGTCAAGGTTTACTATCTTTGTGCTCAGTGTTGCGTTCTCGCTGTTGTCTGTAAATGCACTGTCGGCTTCCCAGGTCTCTGTGCTGCTGGGGTTGATTGAGATTTTATAATCCGTACCTGCGCTGTTACCATTCAGCACCAAATGGTAGGCATTATTGTAATACAGTAGACTCGCTGTGACGCCTGGATTATTCGCATCGTTATTGATTAATCCGACCATGTCTTCAAGCGTTGTAGTCGCCGTGGTGGTTATGCTTGTTTCCTGGTGGTTATATGAGTAAATAAAAGTGCCGGCTCCAACGTAATCTTCGGCGTATTCCAAACCTGTAGTGTGAACGTTGCGCTCGGCGGTGGCTAACTGGTTGATTACTACATTGTGATTGCCTTCAAAGGCGTTGTAGGACGCATCGGCGGTCAATTTGTCGGTATCACTGGAGGCAACTGAAAAAGCGCGAAGTTCGTCGGCGTCGGAAAGAGATTGAACCGGGCTTCTTAAGTTCTCGAGTTTGGTTTCCAGAGTGCTCAGGGCATCTTGTCTCTCCTCCCACATACTTTTGCGCTCTTTGTACACATTGAGTGAACGGCGCTCAAGAGCCATCAACTGAGTGATGAGTGCGGATGTATCTATCCCTGTTAAAAGCCCTGGAAGACGTAAAGTCGACATCTATTGCCCGCCTTTTGATTTAAGTTTTCTTATCTTCTCTTCACGAAAAACTACGGATACGGCTAACGCCCGCACCCCTCGTGATTTATTATCGTTCAAAAACACTTTTTGCTTAACTATTTATCGTATATTTGCTTACTATATTTACCGTTTAGAAACGACTTGCTGTGGTGCTTTGGTATATCTGGCTCGTATCAGTTTGGACTTTTGCAGTAACTGCTGCATGTCCTGGTTTTCGGGGTCCATTTTTATGCAGTCATTCAGCTCTGAACAGGCCCGGTCGAAAGCTGTTCTTGAATACTCGATAGCATTTGTCTTTATATACTCCTGTCCTATTGCAAGGTAAGTCCCCGCAGCCAGACATTTAGCATGCAGTTGCCTCATCTGGGGTTCTATCTTGTCCCACGCAACATCCGGAAACAGCTCATCGTACGTGAACGTATCAAGAAACCGGTTGATAACATCGAAATGATATTTTGCTTTTTGTGTGGTGAAATTTCTTGAAAGACTATCGGATGTCATTCTGCGCAAGTACAGGGCATCTGGTAAGTGTTGTATTTTCAGGCCGTATTTAACAAATCTTCTCATCATATCATAGTCTTCGGCTATCCTTAAGTTTTCATCAAAAAACCCGATTTTGTCGAAGACGCTTCTTCTGATGCAGGTTCTGAACGGTACTACTGGAAAACCGCAGTGGAAGAGGTCCCTGATGAGCGTTTTTCTGTCCGTGTACTCAGGCCTTTTAATTACTCGAATCGGTTTGGAGTTCTCATCGATAAGATAATCGTCACAATAAACCAGGTCAGCCTCAGGATGATACTCAAATTCCTGCAGATGTTTGGCAATGTAGTCTGGTGTCATCACATCATCGGAATCAAGCTTGATTAGAAAATGCCCTTTAGAATTTTTTATCCCCGCATTATGGGCACCTGCAAGTCCCTTGTTTTCCTGGTAGAAGTATTTGATTTTATCGTCTTTGAAGCTGGACACGATATCTCTGGTGTTATCTGTGGAGCCGTCATCAATTACAATAAGTTCGAAATTTCTATAGTTTTGAATCAGTACACTTTCAATTGCTTCTGTGATATATTCAGCAGCATTATAGGCTGGCATAACCACCGAAACCAACGGATTATACTCGCTCTTAAATGTAGGTATCACCGATATATGCTGATTTATATCTCGCTTGCCGACTTTAGGTCTTTCAAAAATTTCCAGATTTCTCTTTGTAGCCAAATGGTGTGGTCCGCACGGGTCGTTATTTCCAGACAAGCGATATTTTTCAAGCTCCCTGCGAATGCTGCTGAAAATATTTCCATTGTGTTTGAAGTTTAAGTATCTTTCCAATAACTCGTATCTTTTAACTTTTTCTTTTTCGTGATTACCGACAAAAGCATCATGATAAATCACTGTGTCAGGCCAATAGATAATCTTATTAAAATCGCCGTGCTTTTTTGCAATTCTGTATGTTAAATCGGAACCTTCGTGGCCAAAAAGTAGCGGGTCCATTCCCTCAAGCGACAAAAAAACCTCTCTAAGAAAGGCCGAGCTTCCTTCCATATCGCAAATAGTTGGGAAAATTTTATCCTCGTGGCCATAGTCTTTCGCATCTCTATTGTCTTCGAGATTGTTCTTCGGCAGGGCTTGACCTTGTAATCCAAAAATATCGTATGTTTTGAAGGCGGCCTTTGTGGAACTAATATAATTGGACTGGACCAGCGCATCAT
>JABMRO010000662.1 GCA_013202635.1 Planctomycetota bacterium | reverse complement strand
TCTATTTTTCGTCGCCTATGGGCGATTTGCGTTAGCCTTCTGGCTAATATAGGCGTATTATAACATAATATTTGTCAGAAAGCAAGGGAAAAGGGCTAAAAAAGCACTTTTTTGGGCCATCCTGAGAATCGTAGTCGAAGGTTATTGCGCGAATCGAATAAAAAACAAATCCTTGTAAAGCCAGGATTTTCCTTATCGGTTCATTACCAGTTCCGCTGGAGGATAAAACCAAGCGAGTAATTTAGCGAGTATCCTCGATTGGATTGTTATATAAAAAGCAATGTGAAATATCAATCGAAGCATTCTTTGAAAAATTGCCTGTTTTTCCATGCAATGTTAAGTACTGCTTCTCCGGCTGCAAGAGTATTTGCCTCTCGGTAGCTATCATATTCCTCTTGTGTGAATTGCCTTCCCCATTTGTCTTTGTCGGTTATTATTATCCCCTCAAGGTTTTTGGTCAATACTTTCGGAAATATTTTATTGAAGGTTTCCTCTTTAAACACTACTGCAGTGAGGATCTCACCTTGAAACGTTATTGGATCGAGCCCAGTTCCCAAATAGAAAGGTCTTATGTTGTTTTTCCTCCTTTCGTCTTCTATGGAAATAAATGGTTCTACCTGATAATTGAAGGGAACTGCGTTATTCCCATCGTACTCTTCCATAAGACCTATTTCCTCAGCGTACTCACGCATGATATTCTTCCACAAATTGAAGTCTTCCTCGACAGAAACAGTTGCAAGAGAAGAGGGCTGGAACTCTCCAGCAGGAATGGCATGGTAAGTGCCCATTGCGTAGGCAGTCTCGTTTTGTCCCCGCAGATGCATGATGATCCTTAAATCTTCTCCATCATGAATGATTGTTAGAGTGGTTACTCCACAGAGAATAACATAGTCAGCAGGTTCTTGAAGTTGCTTTAATAATAGATCTCTATTACTGTATCCTTGAATCCACGTCCTTTTTCGATTTTGATGCGCCAATTCGTACACAAGGTATTCTCCATAATTGATTTTGTCAAAGTACGAATGTAACTTTAATGAGAACGTAAGGCTCGTGTCATCGATTCGGAGCAATCTATATTGGTTTCTTTTCACGAAAAGTTTCGGTTTGTCCAGATCCTCTATGGCGCTAGAGTATTTCTTGTATTTTCCACCTGCATAACTAGGTAGTTTTTGCGTAGACAAGCCAATCTTGACGCCGGGATCTTGTTCCACTTTCAACTCGACGTTTTCAAGAGGAATTGGCTTTTGAGGAAGCCACGTTTCTTTTGCTAGTAACGGCACATCATCATTAATATTGAGATGTATGGATTTTATTGGACTCAACTTCAATGCTGCCCTACGTAGTGACGCTCGTTTTTCTTTGATATCCTTTCTGATCTGCTTAAATTGTATAACCGAACGCTCTATTTTCCATTTTTTCCAAGCTATCAGCCCTCGGTAAATACCAAAAAAAGCGGCTACTATACCAACGATTGTACCAAAGATCACTAGAAAAATGTTCATAATACGCTACTCCATATATTTCACCTAACAATGATTATACAGTCCGTACAAAATGCCAAAAATTTCATACCTCTTGTTGTTTCCGCTCCTGGGTGTTTCACGCCTTTATGGGTAGAGGATAACAGAAAGGAAGTTAAAAGGCAAAATGTAAAGAGTAAATTTATATATCGAAATCCAAAATCTGGATTCATGTTTTCACATGAATGACAAGATTGAAGATTGCCGCGCTGCGCTCGCAATGACATCTGTTTTAAAAAGATCCTTCGGCTGCGCTTCGTTTCCGCTCACCCTTCGTTTCCGCTCACCCTTCGTCTCCGCTCACCCTTCGTCTCCGCTCACCCTTCGTCTCCGCTCAGGGTGAAGAAGAGACTTTTTAATTGATGAATGATTATTGGGATTTTGATAGAATAGAGTGATGAATTCGAGAAGATGGTTGATTTGTTTGTTGGGGTGGATTGCGGTTCTGGCTGTGAGCGGTCAGAGTGCGGCCGGGATAACAGGTCTGAAGGCGACAGGACATGACAGCCGGATCGATCTTGTCTGGGATATCGATGAGCAGGCTGCCGGCTATAATATATACCGCTGGGACAATCGGAGTTCGGCCTGGTTAAAACTGAATGCTAAACTGCATAAACCAGCCGTCTATAGTGATTTTTTAGGGAAAAACGACCAGTGGTGTCGTTATCAGATTAAATCAGTATTAGCAGACGGCAGTGAATCAGCGGCTTCCAAAGAAGCAATAGTTAAGTCTGTGGCAATGAACGAGGAGGAACTGCTCACTTCGGTCCAGCAGGCGACAATCCGTTACTTCTGGGAGTACGGCCATCCCGTAAGCGGGCTTGCCCGTGAGCGCAAAGGCAGCAGGGATACCTGTACCAGCGGCGGGACGGGATTCGGGATGACGGCGATTATGGTCGGCGCCCAACGCGGATTAATCGGCAGGGAAGAAGCGGCTAAGAGACTGCTTACAATGGTGCGCTTTTTACAGGAGAAGGCAACCCGCTATCATGGCGCATGGCCTCACTGGCTCAACGGCAGTACGGGAAAGACAAGACCCTTTTCCCGATACGATGATGGGGGCGATATCGTGGAAACTGCGTATCTTGTTGAAGGGATGCTGACAGTCAGGCAATATTTTAGCCGGGACAACCAAATAGAAAAAGAACTCAGAGAGCGTATTACCCAACTTTGGCACGATGTCGAATGGGACTGGTATCTACAAAGGCCGGACAGCAAACAACTCTACTGGCATTGGTCCCCGAAATACGGCTGGAAAATGAACCACAAGATCGGCGGGCACTTCAACGAGTGTATGATTGTCTATTTATTGGCCATAGCCTCACCGAACCATCCTATACCAGCCGACTGCTATTATGAGGGCTGGTGCGGCCGGCCTCCCACCGAATATGTCAACGGCAACACTTACTACGGGTATAAACAATGGGTGGGATGGCCAAAAGGAGGGCCGCTGTTCTTTACTCATTATTCTTTTATCGGATTTGACCCACGCGGAAAAAGAGATAAGTATTGCAACTATTTCGAGAACAATAGAAATATTTCACTTATCAACCGCGCATATTGTGCGGAAAATCCCGACAATCATAAAGGCTACAGTAATCTCGTCTGGGGTCTGACGGCCAGCGACACACCCGGCGGCTATAGAGCCCACGAGCCGCGGCGTGACAATGGCACTATCACACCAAGCGCGGCTATTAGCGCAATGCCTTATGTGCCCGAAGAATCGATTGCCACACTGAAACATTTTTATTACGAATTAGGCGAGAAGTTATGGGGAGAATTCGGTTTTCGCGACGCGTTCAATCTCGATAAAAACTGGTTCGCAGAGAGCTACTTAGCCATCGATCAGGGCCCTATCGTCTGTATGATAGAAAATTACCGTACCGGGCTTTGCTGGAAGATGTTCATGTCCAATCCTGAGATACCTGTCATGCTGAAAAAAATCGGCTGGAAATCTGATTAAGAACTTTTCATTGTATCTTAACTAAAGACGGCAGTTTTCCGGCGAGTCCGAACCGGTCGTTCTTAACAATCACCACACCATCAATACCTTCAATAGCAGCTATGCGCTGCAGAGCCGAATTGACGTCCTCTTCGCTATTGACAAGATTGGCCGCCTGTGTAGCGGCCGCGTCTGCTAATGCGGCATCTTTGGCCACAACCGTAGCAAGGTCGCACTTACCCAGGCTCGTCGAGTGCCCCATTTGCCCCGAAGAAGAGCATATCGAGATGGGGGTATCTGACGGCTGAAGTGAAAAGCCGAGTCGATTGGACAGCTTGGCAGTACCGGCGTTCAGGGCAATGATAACCGGATCGGCAGCTTTAAGATAGATGTCCCCTCCGTTTTCAACAATGACCTCCCCTGCCCCGGCCTTCAGGCCAGCTTCGGCAGCACACTGGGCCATAGCGCCCGCAACTGCAGCCATGGGGCCAACACCTACAAGCCGGGCGGCCCGTGTCATGCGCTTTGCGACTTCTGGGGCTCCATCAAGTAACTCTATAGGCTCAAAGGAATCTCGAAAAGCGGGGTGACATTCGATATAATCATCCAGGATACGACGCTGATGTACAATTTCCTCAGTGACGGCATCGAACCGATTGCAGCAAATGCGAAAGTTCGCCTCTCGATGAGTAAAAGTTCGATAGGTTCGTTTCTGGCTCATGGACGTTTTCCGCACCGATAGAAGGAAACGCTCCTTAAAATGCGGATGCGCATGCATCAAAGGGGCAGACACGAATGCATCCCATGCACTCGATGCATTTCGACTCGCTGTAAACTACTTCTCTGGTGGCCATGTCCGCTATATGCAAGGCCCCGGTCGGACAATGAGTAATGCAGTGACCACAATGTGTACATTGGTCTTCGTCCACTGTAACTCCCTTACCGGTAGTGTTGATGGAAACATTAAACGTCTTTACGAAGTCCATGCCTTTTTCGATATCGTCTTCAGTGCCGGTGACATCCAGTGCGAGATAACCTTCCTCCTCCGGGGTGACCTTCGCGCGATACACATTTACGATAAGATTGTGGTCTTTCACCAAATGATAGATGATCGGCTTTTCGCACTCGCACTTTGGAAAGAACAGCATAAGTTTCTTTGTTATGGTCTGGCTCATGACGGTTTCTCCCTTGCCACAAGCGGCTTCATTTTGGTGTCTTTTTTAAGATACGCAATTGGCTCGGTAAGCCGGAAGTCACCGCGTTTGATCTCATCGGCGAGCAGATGAGCGATTTCCAACGCCTTATAATAAGACGAAAGCGAGCCGACCGCCACTTTTTTGCCCTCGACTTCTATCTCGCCCGTTCGCAACTGTTCGTAATTGACGTAGCTCAAGACTTTGCCTGTATTCTGCGGATAGTCGTCGCTATAGTCAACCACAGGCGCCAGAATTTCGCGGTCGCTTATACAGGTCCGCTTTAAGACTTCTTCATTCAATATCGGAATCGGTATTCCGACCCCCAGCGCCAGCGATACTCCGTAACCGCAAAAGCTCACTCCCCGTACGAACTCCTGAGACATTTGTTTCATGTCGGCAGTCAATGCGAGCGTCCCAGCCCCTCCTTTGGGGATTCCTTCAGGTGTTCGAGGGCCGCCGCCTGCATGTTGAGTTCCCTCTGCATAGACGTGCCCGCGAGCACCGGCCATCCACACTCTGGTTCCTATGCCGATTGTTTCGTAATAAGGGTCGTTAAGCAGCGGTGACAATTGGCCGGCGGAGCAGTAGTTCGCGTTTTTTCTATTGGGCTCCAGAGTCCCCATGTAGGTGTATATCGTTCGGTCCGAATCATTGACCGCTACGTTATAGTTCTGGTAGCAGTTTCGAGGGTTGAGCATTATGGCCTGATTAAGGTCGTTAATGGTAAAGTACGTGCGAATCTCACGCAGCGGGTAGCAGTCGGTACTGTAAGACAGAGCAAATAGTTGAAGAGCCTTGCCTGCAACGAGGTCCTCCATCACGTGACCGCCGCCATAGCGAAACTCACCCGGATGGTCCATATTCGCCGGATCATTGTGGCGCAATTGAGTCGCACCGAGATAAATATCGACAGCCGCAAGACCCGTATAAACAAGGACATCCTGGACCCATGCCTCCGACATGCGGATCTTCGGTTTGGAATGCCCGAAGTTAAGAACACATCCCGACGAGCACATCGGGCCAAATGTGGCAGTTGTGACAACATCCACCTCTTTTGCAGCGGTTGCCAATCCTTTTTTTTCTACGTAATCGATGATCTCATCAGCAGTAAGCACAACGGCCTTGCCTGACTCGATGCGATTATTGATTTGTTCGTACGTCTTCATACTTCATTTCATCCGGCAGATCGTACTCCCGCAGGCTGTATTGTCCGAGAAATCTTCGCATTACCCGTTGATTGTCCAGCCTGGGCGCAACCGGCGGCTCAGGAGTTCGTTGGCCTTAGCGCTGTTAGTGACGCGGCCACTGGCGGGATCGTACTTGAGTTTCTTGCCGACGCGGTAGGCAACAAGACCCAGCAGCATCATCTCGATCGCATTGCCGCCGTATTCGAAATCACAATGTGTCTTCAGGTCAGTCTTACAGGCCCTGGTCCATTCCTCCTGGAAGTGGCCCAGCGGCGGGATAATCTCGTCTTTGGGACGTTTATCGTAGTACGTCAGGTCTGCATTATCACCGAACGGCAGGATAATCCGCGAATCGTAATCGCAGACGATAAATCCCTTGGTTCCCTTGAACATCGCACCATGCCCTATCTTCTTCAGATCGATGTATCCCTTCGGCGATCTCGGCATCATACCGCCCTGGTACCAGTGGACGCGGATAGGCCCGCGCCAATCGTTCGCGGGGATATCGAAAGCAGTGTGCAATTCGACTGGTGTCACTTCAGGATTATACTTCTCGCCCTCACCTTCGGCCGTCGTCGGAAGACCCGCGTCAATCGCATTCCACACCAGGTCGATTGTATGACTGCCCATATCGCCGACCTGTCCTGTGCCGTAATCCCAGTACATATTCCACGAGAGGCAATTCATTCCGGAGCCGCCTTTGAAATAATCCGGATTATACGGATGGAAGGGTGCCTCCCCAATCCACAGATCGTAGTGCAGGTTTTTGGGCGGCTTGCCTGCGGCGGGCGGATAGCCGGGTCTGCGAATCTGGCGATCGCCCCATGCATATGCATCTGTCAATTCGCCAATAGCTCCGTCCTTGACTAATTCACGCACACGCTCGAAGTTTGGTTTTGCATGACGCTGCGTACCGACCTGCGTAGCCAGTTTATGCTTTTGCTTGAGATAATTCGCGCGGACGATACGTGCTTCTTTTACAGTGTGGGCCAAAGGCTTTTCCATATAGCAATGCAGGCCGCGATTCAACGACCAGTTTGCTATTAAACCGTGATTGTGGTCCGGAGTGCAGCAGATTACGGCATCGAGGCCTTTTTGGTCGAGACATTTTCGCCAGTCGATATATTTCTTGGCCCTGGGGAACCTTTTGGCGGCATGTGCGATGTGATCCTCATCCACGTCGCAAAGTGCTACTACGTTCTCTTTTGATATCGCGCCGAAATGAGCGTCGGCCCGGCCCCACGTCCCAATCATGGCGACATTGAGCTTGTTACTGGCCGCGTTTGCGCCGGAGAGCGTACCGCTGGGCAGAATGACCAGTCCGATTCCTGTAGCTGCGGTGGATTTCAGGAAATTACGTCGATTAATGATATTGGTTTCCATTATTTTTTCTCCTTTGTTGTGATTTTATTTGTTTAGTAAAAAGTTGGAAATCCGATTTTATACAATAAGATAATGAAATACAAGAGAAAAAGTGAAAACATAAGAATAAATAACCACTAATCAATCCCGGTGCTTGCCCGAAATCGCTGAACGCATTTCTACCTGCGGTTCGCACTAATTTTTATCACTCCGCCGCTTAGCGTCTGCGTGAGTGTACGATGCTCATGCTGGCCTCCGGTAGAAATGCTATATAAAACTGCCTGCACCGGCTGTCAATCCGGCTTAACTATTTTAGATCGCAGGTCATTAATATGCTCCGGAGAATTCTCAAATTTATTTCCCTGCATAATGACCCGCCCTGCCATTTGGCCGATACGAATACCTGTTTTCTGGTTCTTTCCCGCTGTATTTTCGAATTTCGTATTGCGAATAGTGATATCTTCAGTTTTCCCCTGAATATCAATCCCGAATCCTGTCCTTTTCGTACCATTATCACGAATCATACAATTCTCGATAAGATTGCGGCTGCCGCAACGAAATTCATTGGCCTCCTTACGAAAAAGGATTCCAACTTCCCCATTACTTTCGATTGTGCACCCTCTTATTACGTTGTCCGTGTCACGGTGCCCGATACTGATTCCGTATCTTCTGTTCCCGGACAAAATGCAATTGGCCGCCAAGCCGTCGGAAACGCTCCAGCAAAAGAATATTCCCTGACTATTGCCCCGGGATATACAGCTTCGAAAGACGGGCCGCTGAGAGCCGCTTCCAGGATGGAATCCGAGGTCGGCGTTATTTATTGCCTGGCAGCTTTCAAACTGGATATCATCACAAACCTGGAAGCTGAAGCCATCTCCATTGTAGTTACGGGAAATAACGTTATTGAAACGCCACTTGTTGCAATACTGGATAAAGACGCCACCGGAGAAGTTGCCGTTAATGTGCTGGTTGTTATTGCGGTTGCCGTCGAGCACTATATCTTCCACTACAACATTGTCCACGTTCTCGGCGGTAAGGATTGGAAAAACAGTTCCGGCCGTAGCATCTTTTTCAATCCAAAAATTCTCTTTGGTCAGACCGTCCAGATAGAGAACATCCCCTTCAATGACTGTAACCGTAGCGCGCATTACATCATACTGCCAGTCTCCCGCTCCTTTTTTGGATCGGAGCATGATCCCTCCTCCGGCCACGAAACCTTTCACATCTTCCACCTGAACGCCATATTCGAACCAGTCCGAATCCCTCAAGAGGTTCGTCACAACGCTATCGGATTTTCTGAGTATGGTTCTCTCTCCCGAGCCTCGCAGTGTGATATTTGGGTGCAGGTAGATGGCATTTCGCAGATTATATACCCCCGGCAGAATATGAAGTGTTCCTCCACCCACTCGGTTCAGGTATTCTATACCAGCCTGGATTATCTTGTCGTCTTTGCCTTGCAGGTCACCTTCGTCCTGGCCGACGGTCAGAACCAAATCCTGCCGGTTCCGCATCGGCCGGTTGGTTATTGTCACGAGTCGCTTGGCCGTCATTTCCCGCCCATTTATTCTTTCGGCAGCATCCACATCAACTGCAACATAAATAACAACCGCAAGAACAAACACTATTATCATCGGTCTTTCTTTCCACATCTTTATGCCTTTCATAATTTAAGGAGTAAAAGAAAAAAGCAAGACTCTTTGCAACTCATATCCGTTGCAAACATTTTAGTTTAACTTACTCTTAACAACAACATTTTTCAGTAAAGATGCTGTGCTTTTTCAGCCACTAACGACCATATTTGACTTGACGAAGAGACTTATTTTGGCTATAGAGTTATCTGTACTCGACATGTTAAGAAAGGAAGCGTGAAACGTTGATTATTTCCCCCAATAACAATATTAAAGCGATTAAATGTAAGATATTTATTATTTTGCTTGTGTGTATTTTTGTGTTGCCGGCCGAGAGTAAGTTGATTACTCGGCCTCAGCAGGATTGGTTTCCTAAAGCTCCCCCCCTGCCGCGTCCCGGGGGGACAATCATTGAAGTATCAGACGTCCAACAGCTAATCCTTGCACTAAGGGATGTAGAGCCCGGGCAAACGATACTTATGGCTGATGGTCATTATATGATGCCCCGTTATGTACAGATAGCCACAGACAACGTCACATTACGCAGCGCATCAGGACATCGCGAGCGAGTGATTATAGATGGAGCGGAAAGCCGCCACGGAGAACTGCTGGGAATCTCGGCCTGTTCCGGCGTTACTATCGCTGACCTCACCATCCAGAATATCAAGTGGAATGGTTTTAAGATTAACTCCGAGACGAATGTTCAAAAATTGACTATCTACAACTGTATTATTCACAATATATGGCAGCGTGGAATCAAAGGAGTAAAGGTCCCCAAAGAGAATCGCGATGTGGTTCGCCCGAAACAGTGCCGGGTGCAATACTGCCTGTTTTACAACGACAGGCCAAAACGCCTGAGCGATGATGCGAGAGATATTGCAAAAGGCAACTATATAGCCGGCATCGACGTGATGCACACCAAAGACTGGATTATCAGCGACAATGTGTTTGTGGGCATTCAGGGCAGGACGTATGAGGGACGAGGCGCCGTGTTCATCTGGCATGATTCACAGGACTGTGTCATTGAACGAAATATTATTATAGATTGTGATGTGGGATTACAGCTCGGCAATCCGCACAGGGACAGTGAAACTAAGTATCATTGTGTCCGCTGCATAGCTAAAAACAATTTCATCACGAGAGCGCCCGAGGCCGGTATTGTCACCGTATATACCAAAGACTGCAAAGTTCTCAACAACACTATTCACGACCCGAAAAGTCGATTGGGGCGGTTAATCCGCACAGTCTTTACGAACGATGGATTGATTATCGCCAACAATCTGATAAGTGGGCCAGGAATCAGGCACGAATCAGGAAGTAAAGTAACATTCCTTAATAACATCATCAAAGATTTT
>JABMRO010000661.1 GCA_013202635.1 Planctomycetota bacterium | reverse complement strand
GGTCGATGCAGCCTGACGCCGTCCAAACATGAAAAAAGCCGTTTGAATACAGAGTCATTTTGTTAGGTGCTCTCAGTGAGATGACTGCATTTTGCAGAAGATTATATGGTATAAATTAAGGAGCATGCGAAAATGGGCAATATTTTTATCGGCTTAAATACGGAGTTTTCCCGCAGCAGCGACAAACCTTTTGAGTGGGCTGTTGAGAAAGCTGCTGAAATGGGTTATGAGTACATAGAGCCTATGGTTCACTTCGGACGGGAACTAATGAGTGAGGCCGGGTATTTCCACACCGTTTCGATGTTTGACGACCCGTACCGAATCAAAGATGCATGTGACAAAGCGGGATTGAAAATGTCCGCTTTACAGTCGCACGGTCCTTTGGGCAGACCGGAGGTTCATGGTGAATACATCAAGATGGCGATTCGTGTGGCTGCTGAGATAGGAGTGCCGGTAATCAATACCGATGAAGGCATCAAAGCTAAGTGGACGACCGAAGAAGAGGATCACGTATTGATTAAATATACTCTTCAGGAAGCGGCCTTTATCGCTGAGCGCAGAGGTGTTGTAATCGGGCTCGAACCTCACGCACAATACTCCAAAACGCCGGATGGTTTGGATCGTATCTACAATCTTGTCAAATCCCCGGCCATCGGCATCAACCTCGATACCGGCAACGCATATTTGGCCGGGCAGGATGTCTATGCATGGCTGGAAAGGGTCGCTGAAAGGCTGGTGCATTTACACGCAAAAGATATTTCCGTAGAACACTCCGAAGCCGAGCGGGGAAAAGTAACCGGTACACCGGTAGGCTGCGCCTGCGGCGATGGCGTCATCGATTGGGCCAGAGTCATCGAAATCGTCAAAAACAAAACCCCTCGTGACATCGTTTTTTCCGTAGAGTGCGGCACCCCCGACCAGGCACAACGCAGTCTAAACCATCTCAAAGAGTTGGTATAAGATTTGCCGGTCTTGCTGGTAAGATTAAGCTTGTATATTAGTTTCTGCCGGTTATAATTGGGCGATAATGTAAAGTGCTGGCAAAGATTAGCATCCTTGTTTTTTGTTATAATTATTTGTAAAAGACAGTTGCAGACCCGAGATGGAGGAGAATGCAGCAGAACAGATAAAGTCACTTTTAGGAGTACCGAAATGAGCACCCGCAAAAACATTACTCGGCGTAATTTTATGGTATCTGCCGCTGTTGCGGCAGTTACGGCCTCAACAGTAACCTCTACAGCGAAAGCGGCAGGCACATCAAAGAAATTCAAACTCAAATATGCACCTACACTCGGAATGTTCAAACAGCACGCAGGTTCTGACCCCATCGATAATATAAAGTTCATGTCGGAACAGGGTTTCAGGGCAATCTTTGATAACGGGCTGATGAGAAAGCCCAAAGATGTTGTGGACAAGATCGTCAGGGAACTGGACCGGCGTGACATGGATTTGGGGCCGTTTGTGCTTCAAGGTATTGGCGGAAAATCGTTTGTTACAAACGACAAAGAAATCCGCAGGAAGATCATAAAGACGGTCAAAGACGGTGTTGAATTCGCCAAAAGAATCAACGCCAAATGGGCGCTGCTTGTCCCCGGAGCGTATGACAACGGTCTGGAGTGGGACTATCAGACGGCCAATGTGATTGACAATCTCAGGTATTGTGCTGAGATATGTGAGCCGTCCGGGCTTGTGCTCGTCCTCGAGCCTCTCAACGCATGGACGAATCATCCGGGCCTGTTCCTGACAAAAATTCCGCAGGCCTATATGATATGCCGGGCCGTGAACAGTCCTTCGGTTAAGATAGTCAATGACATTTATCACCAGCAAATAACCGAAGGCAACCTTATCCCGAATATCGATATGGCCTGGGATGAAATCGCCAGTTTCCATCTTGGCGATAACCCGGGACGCAAGGAGCCAACGACCGGAGAAATCAATTACAAGAACATCTTCAAACATCTCTATAAGAAAGGTTACAAGGGCGTATTGTGTATGGAGCACGGCAAAAGCAAGCCGGGCAAGGAAGGCGAGAAGGCGGTTATTGAAGCCTATCGAGCTTGTGACGATTTTTAAGCCGGGTGCTTCTATAAAGAATTGGAGGAATGTAAACTAAATATGAAAACAATTTAGTTGAAAGGGTTTATTTATGCAGAAAATATCAAAATTAAGCACAAGTAGTATTTCGCGAAGGGGTTTTATCAAAACCTCGGCTGCCGGCGCGGCGACGGTTCTGGCCGGTAAAAGCGTCATATTTGCTGCACCAGCCGGAAGGAAAATGCGTGTCGGTCTGATTGGGTGCGGCGGTCGTGGTAACGGGGCTTTGCAAAACTGTCTGGATGCTGGCGAACACATCGAAAATTTGGACCTGGAAGTCGTAGCGACGGCTGACTGGTTTAAGAGTAAGGCTGAGGCGACCGGCGAGAAATATAATGTTCCGGCATCAAGATGCTTTGGCGGCGCCGATGCTTATAAGAAACTGCTCGACACGAATGTAGATGTTGTGTTGATAGCTACGTCTCCGAATTTTCGCCCCGTACATTTTGAAGCTGCCATCAAGGCAGGCAAAAACGTGTTCATGGAAAAACCTGTCGCGGTTGACCCCCCCGGTGGTCGCAGGATTATCGAGGCCGGCGAGTTGGCAAAACGTAAGGGTCTGGCAGTGGTAGCCGGAACACAACGCCGTCACCAGGCAAACTATCGGCGTACACAGTATGCCGTTGAGCGTGGTGCAATTGGCAAAATAGTGGGTGGTTGTGTCTGGTGGTGTGGCGGGGCGCTGTGGTACAGGACTCAGAACTCGAACGAGAGCGATGCAGACTATATGGTACGCAACTGGGTCAGCTTCACAGAGATGTCGGGCGACCACATCGTTGAGCAGCACGTTCACAATTTAGATGTTGCGAACTGGTATATCGGGCATCCACCGGATAATGCACTTGGCTTTGGTGGTCGTGCTCGCCGTAAGACCGGTGACCAGTTCGACTTTTTCAGCATTGACCTGGATTATGGAGATGGTGTTCGTATTCACAGCATGTGCCGTCAGATTAACGGCTGTGATGGCGGAGTCAGAGAGTTCTTCAGAGGTACTGAAGGACAGACTATGGGAGGCGGTGGCCTCAGAGGAAAGGATATAAGCACCCCAGACTTCCCCGAGCACAAGGGGACGTACTGCCAGGAGCATGTTGACCTGCTCAACAGCATTCTTAAGGAGGAGCCGCTTAACGAGGCCCGCAACGTTGCCGAATCCACACTGACAGCGATTATGGGTCGAATTTCCGCATATACCGGCAAGCTGGTCAGATGGAAGGACATCACAGAGAACAAGAGTTCGCCGTGGTACAATCTTACTCTCAAGCCGACAGCAGAAGACTTCGAAAAGGGTGAAGTTGAGGCTCCGTTGGATGATATTCCTGCGGTTCCGGGCAGAGATAGATGATAGAGATTTTCCACTGCTGATGAGGCTGTAACTGTCCGCCGCAGGGGGAAAAATCAGTTTTGTACTATTAGCAAAAAGTCGCGCCGTGACAGGCGCGACTTTTACATTTACAAGTTTATTACCTGGTTATTTAAAGCTTCAGGTATTATGAAGCTTCGGAAGCAGATTAGTCTAATTCAGCTATTTTTGTAAATCATACAAGAGCGCTCTTTGTTTGACGATGCGGCTCTACTGTTCCAACCAGGCCGACTTTCTGACCTATAAGTTTGTTCAGTTTTATCCTCGATACCTGGCCGCTTGGTAAGGCGTAACAGATGGTTTTGCCCGAATCGTCGATTATACGGTAGTGTCCGGGGCCGTAAGTTGTGAAAGTTTGAAGCTTGCCTACGACCGCAAAGTTGCCCAAATTTTCAAATACCACCAGTCTTTTGGTGCGGGCCTTATCTATCGTCTCCCTGATCTTCTGCAACTGCTCGTTTTGAAGCCGAACTTCCTTGCCTACTGCCAAAACTAACTCAAGATCCTTTATCTGCTTAAGGACAAACTCCGCATAGCGTGCAGTCTTGCCGGCCATTTTGTTCCTGGCAATCTTAATGAGTTCCTTTTTTATATCTGCATAGTTTTGTTTATCTATTGGTTTAGCTCGCTCGGCCTGAACTTGCTTTTGCAGAGCGCGATATCTTTCCAGCAGTGTCTCAGGCGAGACCGGCTCGGAAACAACTTCCTTGGGAGTTTCTCTGGGTTTAATCGTCGGTTTAACAGATGGCGGTTTGACGGTTGGTGGCCTGACAGTTGGAGTAACCGCTTTGAGGGGCTTTGTGAAATTGATGCTTACCCAGAGGTAGGCAAAAGACGGAGGGGTTATTTTATAATAATCGTCCATTTGCTCTCCAAGCAACGTAACTTTGTCGCCTTGGTCGAGCTTTCCCTGTAGAGTTGTGGAATATAACGGCTTAACGTGGTCCGACCCGGCATAGACACGGACTCTGTCACCGGTAACGGTACCAATGGTAGGCTTGGCCGGGTCAATACTGACATATTGTATTGAAATCCAGGAGAAACTTCCCAGCGGTGGAACAATGCGAGCCCAGCTAAATTGTTTGCCGATTACTTTTACTTTAGCCCCTTTGTTGAGCTTGCTGCAGTCGTAAAAATTTGTACCCGGACCGGAGCGGACATAGACATTATTGCCGGTTATCTCGGCCATATGGGGAAAAGATAAAGTGCCGGCTTCGCCGGAGCCAGTAGTTTCCTGGGTAAAGCCTATGGAAACTAAAGAAATTAAAATAATAATAGTGAATAATTTCATGTAAGATTGCATTTTTCTATCTCCCAAAAAACAGGTTTCTATCGTCCATAATTAGAAACAACCAAACCGCTAAATAACTCTTCATTTTTGCAAATTAGCAACCAACCGGCTAACTGTCAACTTTTTTATTGGATTAAATATAGCCGCTCTTGCCGGGATTTTACAGCAATACCTTGCCGATTTTACCTGTATAAGCGTGCTTATTATAGAAATTTTCGAGAATTTTACCTTAAAATTATGTCGGCTATAATATTGAACATTGCCTGGTTTGTAAAGAGGCAACATCGGATCAATTAGCAGGCGCCCCCGTTTGAAATTGGGTTTGATCCATTCGACAGGCTCAGGACTTCCGCTTCGCTCCAGTTGGGTTTGAATAGATTCGACAAGCTCACTACAGGTTGGGTTTGTTT
>JABMRO010000660.1 GCA_013202635.1 Planctomycetota bacterium | reverse complement strand
GGCGTCCAGTTTTATTTGGACTCTGGCGGCCAGCTTTTCTCTTACCTGGTCAAGAATTATAAGTTCGGAAGCTAAGATGTTCGGTCTTTCTCTTCTGTGATCCAGCTTTCCTTTTACGAAAACAATTGTATCGGCGACCAATATGTTGTTGAAGTCGTTCAGTACATCCGGAAACATTACCACATCGACCTGTCCCTGCAAATCTTCGAGCACGAATACCGCCATTTTTGACCCGGCGTTTCGTCCTGTCTTCGTCAGGTTGTATCGTATCTTTGCTATCATTCCGCCGATGACAATTTGCTTGTCCTGGGGTGCCTCGGCTAATTGTGAGCTGTTGTGTGTGGAATAGATATTTATCGTCTCGGCGTGATGGCTGAGAGGATTGCTGGTTACATAAAAACCGAGAACCTGTTTTTCATAAGTTAACATCTGCGGCTCGGGCCAGGGTGCAACCTCCGGCAGGCGCTGATGGTCTTTTGAATAATCGGTCTGGCCAGCCTGTTGGAAAAAGCTCATTTGCCCTTTTATTTTGTCGGCCTGTAAGCTTGCACCATTTTCCATTGCTGCCTCAAGACCTGCCGTCATCTGTGCCCGGTTTCCGCCGAGTCTGTCAAAAGCGCCGGCCTTTATAAGAGAGTCGAGCACCTGTTTGTTGGCGGCTCTTAAATCCACGTTTTCACAGAAATGGAACAAACTCTGGAATCTGCCGACTTCTTCCCGGGCGGCGATAATTTGTTCGACCGCTTTTCCTCCGACTCCTTTAACAGCAGCTAAGCCGAAACGTATAACACCACGATTCCTATGTCCTCCGCCTTCCGTCTTCCGTTTTCTGTCTTCTGTATTCTGTTTATACAGCGGTGTAAAATCAATTCCGCTTTCATTAATATCGGGAGCCAAAACTTCGATGTCCATATGATTACACTCGGCTATATAATCGACTATCTTGTCGGTGTTGTCCATCTCATAAGTCAAAAGGGCGGCCATAAACTCAATCGGCCAATGGGCCTTCATATAAGCCGTATGATATGCGATAAAGGCATACCGGGTTGAATGGCTCTTGTTAAAGCCGTATCCGGCGAACCGCTCGATGATCTCGAAAATCTGCTCGGCCTGCTGTTTTGTTAATCCTTTATCAACACAACCGCCTATGAATCTTTCCCGCTCCTTGGCGATGGTTTTGGCCTTCTTTTTGCTGATTGCCTTGATGAGAGTATAAGCCTCCCGCAGTGGAATATCGCCGAGCCGGTTACAAATCCGCATCACCTGTTCCTGATAGGTCATAATGCCGTAAGTCTCTTCGAGGACTTCTGTCATAATCGGGTGCGGCAGGCTCCATTTGGCGCCGTGCTTTCGTTCGATATAATCCGGAATAAGTATCATAGGCCCCGGCCGATACAGAGCATTGGCGGCTATCAGGTCTTCTATCCGGTCCGGCTTCATCTTCATCAGCAGATTCTGCATACCCCCCGACTCGAACTGGAAAACACCTTTCGTTCTGCCGGCTGCGAACAGCTCAAAAACCTTCGCATCGGTAATGTCGATTTTTTCCAGGTCGATGTCCACACCGTGAATTTCCCCGACCAACTGGCATGCCCGCTCCAATACACTGAGTGTCTTCAAACCCAAAAAGTCCATCTTTAAAAGGCCGACCTTCTCGACCGTCGGCCCTTCGAACTGGGTTATAATATCATCCGAACTGGGCGACTTATACAACGGCACAAAACTGGTCAACGGCTCATCGGCAATAACAACACCGGCTGCATGAACCGATGCGTGACGGGCAAGGCCTTCGAGTTTTTTACTGATGTTAATTACTTTTCTCGTCAGTTCGTTTTGCTCATAGGCCTGTTTTAATTCGGGCTCCGTTTTTAACGCTTTATCCAGCGTCATATCAAGTGAGAACGGCACAAGCTTGGCCAATCTGTCGGCCTCTCCTAACGGTAAGCCGAGCACCCTGCTTATGTCACGGATGGCCGCCCGTGCCTTCATTGTCCCGAATGTTATTATCTGTGCGACGTGGCCGTATTTT
>JABMRO010000659.1 GCA_013202635.1 Planctomycetota bacterium | reverse complement strand
TACCCGTACCACTTCTGCCAAGAATAAACTGAACCGCCATAAGAACAATCCCTGATTCGAAAGTTACTCTTTTGTGTTCTTTTACCACAATCAGCGATTGTTTTCAATTATCATAGAAAGACTAATTTTCTCTGCCTGCTCTGCCTTAATTGGGCTGCGGCGTGCCTCTATATTCCGGATCACGTGGTTGGGTTGGGGCCGAACCGAATGCGTTCCGAATGAGAACCTGTATTTGACTCTCAGTGGGATATGTAACAACAGCAAATGTCTCAAATGTATATTCCTCTTCGGATTGGAGTTTACTATACCACTCCGTCCTTTTAGGTAAGTTAGTATCCCTATCCCAAAAAACCCGCCACTTCCGTAACTTAATCGCACCGGAAGCGGTATTTGTTTCCTGCCAGGTTAGGTCATAAACCTTAGTGCCGGATACGGCAGCCTCTGCTTCTGAATCCTCCAGGCGAGTCCACCGGGCACCGGGAATATCGCTAATCTTCGAAAATGGTACCAAACCGAACCTCTGAACCGCCGCTTGTTTAACTTTGGAAAGCATTTCTCCGGACAGTATTTGTGTCTTGACGGAATCTGAAGATAAATACTTCGTCATTTTAACTTTGTTTGGAATGTCCCACAAAACAAGCTGCTTCCCTATCCTGAACATGTCTATATTCAAAGTTTGTGAGACCCACTCGACTTGCATCGGTTCATTCGCAACAGGCTCGAACGTTGTAATACAGATATTCTCAACCGCCCCTATGACTTGATAAATCTCACCGAGCCCGACATCTGTGGCTGATTTGCCAAAGAACAAAGCAAAAATCACAAGAATAACAGCAGCAACGGCAGCCAGCTCTGCAATTCTGATTCTCAGAGTTTTTGGCCGGACACTGCGGCCGACGTGGGGCGATTGCTTTTGCGCAGATTTTTCAAGTACAACAAAAGCATCATCAAGAATATGCTTGTCCGTCTCGGCTCTGGTAGTAATATGCAATTGTTCGACTGCTCGCTCTATATTGTCCGCGGAATTCATTTTTTTGACTCTCCTCTTAAAATTGTCCGCAGTTTATCAAGCCCATAGCGATATCTGCCCTGAACCGTATTAATTGGGATATCCTGCACTTCAGCTATTTCTTTAAATTTCATCCCTCCGTTCAGGTGCAGGATTATTGTCTCCCGCTGTTCCAACGGAATCTGGAATAATGCGTCAGCCAATAGCTGCAAATGTTCAGCGAATACAGCCGACTGCTCAGGACTGTTCGAGTCCGAGCTGATTTGCCCTGCTTTGTCGAGTTCAACCATGTGGTGCTTCTTTTTACGGAATCTGTCCCGCACACGATTAACAACGCTGCTTATTAGATAGCTCCTAAGACTCACCCTCAGCTCAAGTTTTCCAGCTCCGGCGGCAAAAGAAACAAAAACGTCATGCAAAACATCCTCCGCAGCATAAGTATCATGCAGCAAAGAAGCCGCTATTGTAAGCAGTGTATCTTTGTACTCCATATAGATTTGGCGCAGGGCATCTTTGTTCCCTTGTTTGAGTTCCCATATAAGACGCTTATCTTCCAGCATCTAAAGCCGACCCAATAAGATTGATAGCCAATCTTCACTATTAATATGACGTTCCGGTGAGTATTTTTAATATAACAAAAATATCTCTTTCTGCCAGATTTATTCCGGAACGCCATGAAAGACTCTTTAATGCAAAATATATTCTTGCTTTTTGGCAAAAAAAACAGGAAAATCCCAACCAAAAGAACTATTTCGAAAACAACAAGGAATAAACATGGAGCCAAAATGACCATGGCGGCTGTATTGATAGGTCCAAAGGAAGTGCTGGTAATCATGATTGTTACTGCAATCGTGGTCTTTGTTGTGATGGTCCGCCGCCGAAAACGCCGATAACCGCCTATTGTTCTTTACTACTCTAATCCTCGAAATCCCCGGCTACTTTTCTCTTCGCTCTCTGCCGCTTTAACAGGCTTCGCCTTCTTTTTTGCTCCAATCGCCGCTGTTTGGCCGCATACGGAACCCTGGTCTTTTTTCGTACTGGTCTGGTCTTCAGCGCATCAGCAAGTAACTGTTGCAATCGCTCGACTGCGGCCCTGCGATTTGCGTTCTGAGTTCGAAACCTCTGCGAGACAACTCTTAGAAGCCCATTCTTGTCGGCTCGCGTTGCAAGGCGAGAGAGTATTCGCCTTTTTTGCACATCGGAAAAACTCTCACAGTTTGCCACATCAAAAAACAGCGTAATCCGTGTGTTTACCTTGTTGACATTTTGTCCCCCCGGCCCGGCGCTTCGCGAGGCCTTGAAAAAAAGCTCATCATCCCGAATAGATATATTCTCTGTTATCTCTACCATCGCATCTCTGCTTTCGTATCGGCCGGTTTTGTCTGTAACTTCAATCTACCAGATACGAAATAATAATCAATAACTTCCTGTTTCCTTTTTGCCTTGAACCACTGCAAAAATAGTCTATAGTATTTAAGTGCACATATTAGAAGCTTTTAATAAATTCAGGAGGTGAAACAATGCAAACCGGAAAAACAAAGACAACCGTAGCAGTAACCGCAGTGGTTTTAACAGGTATGTTGGCTTTCTCAATGCTTGTTATTGTAACTTACTCGGCGCCGGCTACAGCACAACAGAACAGCGGTTCGAGCGTCGAAGAATTAAGGGCAGGTAAAAATTACATTCCGACTAAGGTTTACAGGGCCAAAGACGACGAGCAAATCCTTAAGCTCTTCGAGGGTTTGCGCGTCGCCGACGTTTCCGACGGAATGGACAAAGTCGGGCTGACCAATACCGGCCTGATGTCGCCGGAAATCCACGCCCTTTGGAAAGACACCAAACATTACACCCACCGCTTTATAGGCATCGCCCTAACCGTCCGGTACGTTCCAACAAACAAACCGCCGGCCCCGCGCATGGAAACCAGGGCTTTCGACCGCTGGGTAGGTCAGTGGTACAATAAACTGTCGAGCGAGCCGTTTGTTCCGCTGATCCGTAAGGGCACTGCACTGGTCATTGACGATGCCCCGGATTCCGACGTAGGTTCAATCGGCTCAAACAACATCATGGGCTGGAAAGTCAAAGGATGTGTCGGAGTGGTTACCAATGCCACAGCCCGCGATACCGATGAAATAGCTACTGAAAAGGTACCACTGTATTTCAAAAAACCGGGCAGAGGTATTCGGCCGGGCCGAAATGAAATCGAATCCGTCAACCGCCCCATCGTCTGCGGCGGCGTTTTGGTAGAACCGGGAGATGTCATCGTCGCCGATGGCGATGGTGTCATCGTAGTCCCACGTGCACATGCAAAAGAGGTGGCCGAATACGCCAAAGCAATAATTGAAGGCGATAAAGCCGGCAGACGACAATTATATAAACAGCTCGGGCTACCGCCAGACGATTCAGTCAAATAACGCCGACCGTCACTATAGCAATATTATGTGTAACGAAAGATTTGCGATTTGAAATATTTACTGAGCGCAAAGGATTAGAACTGGCTCAGGAATCTCAGGTCGTTTTCGAATAAAAGGCGGATATCCGTTATGCCGTACTTTCGCATAGCCAGCCGTTCTATCCCGAAACCAAAAGCCCAGCCGGTATATTTTTCATTGTCTATCCCGACGGCATCAAAAACATTCGGGTCAACCATCCCGCAGCCGCCCATCTCTACCCAGCTTTCTTTGCCGCTCTTATCTTTCAGGAGCAAATCAACTTCGGCACTTGGTTCGGTAAACGGGAAAAAGCTCGGTCGAAACCGCCATTGTGTATCGGGGCCAAAAAAGGTATGGATAAACTGTTC
>JABMRO010000658.1 GCA_013202635.1 Planctomycetota bacterium | reverse complement strand
TATGGGGCATCAAAGTATTTGATTAGAAAAATCTTATTCGTTAGACTATTATAAGTACACGTTGGAATTTTGCTGGTAATATAATAAATCATTCAGGAGGTAGAAGCGTCTTAATCTTTACAGAATTTATCATCAGATATATTCAGGAGGATCAACATGTATCGGAAAATTATTAGGGCACGTCAAACAGAATTCTCAACCTTAAAATGTATATTGGTCTCGGCACTTATCATTAACTTCTGTTTCTTACATCTTAGAGCAAATGCGAAAGATATAAGAATACAAGGTCCGTTACGAGTTCTAAAGGGCAATCCTCGGTATTTTACGGATGATAGCGGCCGGGCTGTCTATCTGACGGGCTCGCATACATGGTCTAATCTGGTGGACATTGGCCCGAAAGACCCGCCGCCGAAATTCGACTTTACCGCCTGCCTTGATTGGATGCAGAAACTGAACCACAACTTTATCCGAATGTGGACATGGGAACCGGTGACATGGAACACAAAGGCTAACAGGGAGAAAAAGCTCCATACATCTGCTCCTCAACCGTGGGCGCGCACCGGCCCGGGTAAGGCCCTTGACGGCAAACCCAAATTTAATCTCAAGAAGTTCAATCCCACTTACTTTGGCCGATTGTGTCACCGTATTTCGCAAGCCCGAGACCGCGGAATCTACGTTTCGGTAATGCTCTTTGAAGGCTGGGCAATGCAATTTTCTTCCGGAGCATGGGAAGGTCATCCATTTCATAAGCAGAATAATATAAATGGTATTAATGGAGACCAAAATGAAGATGGTAAAGGACTCGAATTTCATACTCTGGCCAATCCGGAGGTCACTGCTTTACAGGAAGCCTATGTGCGCAAGGTCATTGATACGGTCAACGATTTCGACAATGTGTTATATGAGATTTCCAACGAAAACCATCCACCGTCGACGCAATGGCAATACCACATGATTCGCTATATTAAAAAGTATGAGAAAGGTAAGCCTAAACAGCATCCAGTTGGGATGACATTCCAGTACCGCGGCGGAAAAAATGAGACTCTGTTCAACAGCCCTGCTGACTGGATTTCCCCAAATAATGAGGGCGGCTACAGGAATGATCCTCCGATTGCTGAGGGACGAAAAGTCATACTCAGTGACACCGACCATCTCTGGGGAATTGGAGGAAATCAGGCGTGGGTGTGGAAGAGCTTCCTCAGAGGGCACAATCCGATTTTTATGGACCCGTATGATGGTGTGGTACTCGGAGAAAGGTTTGACCCGAAGTGGGAACCGATTCGGGTAAGTATGGGATATACACGAAGATATGCCGAAAGAATGAACCTGGCTGCGATACAGCCCCGCAACGACCTGGCCTCGACAAAATATTGTCTGGCGAATCCCGGAGTGGAATATCTGGTCTATAAGCCTGCATCTGATGAAAATTCGGTAATCGTAAAACTAAAACCCGGCAAATACAAATACGAATGGTTTAATCCCGATCAAGGCAAGATTGTATCGGAAGGTACTATAAGAGCAGGCGGTGAAGAGCAAACTTTTCGAGCCCCTTCGGAAGGTGACGCTGTAGTTTACATCGCTCATTCATCGGAAGTTAAGGATGGCAAAGGAATGACTTTTCCGGAAAAAGACTGGGAAGAGGTTAAACCTGAATCGCAGGGTATAGACTCTGTCGGGCTTAATACCGCCATATCATATTTCAAGAATAATTCCGGACGGGACGGCGTTAATGAGATGGTCATCATACGCAACGGATATATGGTCTGGAAAGGCACGGACATAGACAAAGTTCACGGAGTCTGGTCTCTGACAAAGTCTTTTACCAGCACGGTGCTAGGTTTGCTTATCGATGACGGCAGGGCGACTCTGGAAACGCGGGCAAAAGAATACGTGTCCGGCATGTCGAAAACATATCCGGCTATCACGCTTCAGCATTTTACGACTATGACATCCGGGTATTATGCCGTTGGTGATGAACCTCGGGGCGGCTATAAACACGGCCCGAGTCAGACACCCTTCAGGCCGGCTGATAAGCCGCTATTTGCTCGGCCCGGTTCGAAATATGCCTACTGGGATTCTGCGATGAATCAGTTTGCCAACGTTTTGACCCGGATAGCCGGCGAGCCGATGGAGGTTCTGTTCAAGCGAAAAATCGCCGACCCGATTGGGATGAAATCCGGCAATTGGGACTGGGGTGATTTCGGAGAGGCGATATTTTTGAGGAACTTCTGACAGCGTTGTTCAGTCCAATTGTTACGCATTGAGGCATTGGCTCTGATTTTGCTACCATCGACAAACAACGTATTGCCTTCTATTAGTCCCAGCCTGATGCAGAGTCGGGCACATTGCTTTAATACCTTTTGCAGGGCAGTTTTGTTCCTGCGACGAAATTCGGCGATTGTTTTATGATCCGGCTTCAGTCCGCC
>JABMRO010000657.1 GCA_013202635.1 Planctomycetota bacterium | reverse complement strand
TTAAATTTAAGCGTATTTATCTCGATGCCTGGCCTCGCGATCCAAAATTAACTTCAATGTTTATGCGTATGACCGACTCGGGCCAAAAGCCGTTTTACGCCTGTAAATTTATAAAAGATAACAAGTTAAAAGGAAAGATGTTTAATTACTGGACAGAGGGCGGCTTTATCGCCTTCGGCCAGGAGCCCGACCCGAATACGGGCAAAACACCTCTACAGTTATTTATGGACGGCAGGGCACAGGCAGCTTATGACCGCAAGACCTTCGATGTCTGGACGGATATTGTGGCTGGGGGCCAGGATACAACAGGCCGGATACTTGCAGGAGCGGCGGCAAGAGGACAGAATGTGACTAATGACGAGTATGTAAAGATAGGTCAGTGGATGGATGAGCAGTTGAAGGCACGTAATGTCTGGGCGGTTTTAATGCCTCAGTCACGATACAGCATGCCTCCGCGGCATGAGTATTATCAAAAATCGTCCTATCACGCCATACAGGGTATTGAGCGTAATCCCGACTGGCGTCTTGTGTTCTTCAATAACAAGCAGAAATTGTTCGTCGATATAAAAACACCTCAGGGCAAAGCACTCTTTGACGGCATATTTGACGGGGAAACCATCTACCCCGATGATTTTCACAGGAACCTTATTTGTGCCCATAGCTGGCTTTTCTATCGGGGGATATTAGAGAAGAAGAAGGGTTTTGATTTTGCCGTCAAGGCCTTCAATTTGAACGAATCACCGACTCCAATGCGTGAAATAATACTTGTTGCTTCGAGGTTCGCCGAGATAAGGCCGGACGTTCAAAAGTTTTGCGAAGATTATATCAAGAAGTTTACAGAAAATGAGTCTAAATGGGCCAAAGAGGACGGTTATCGTGACAGGGTTGAAGCCGGACGATTAGCAAGCTTTTATCTGGAGAGTATTGCCCGAGCGCAGAAAAACACAGAGCTTGCAAACTTTTACGTTGTTCAGCAGAAAAAACATTTAGGTGAATTACTCAGGGTATCTCAAGTCAAGAGGTGGTAAGTAAATAAGCGCATAAGTCTTATGCTCTTTGTTTTTGATTATGACCGAGTCGGCAAACAATGTTTCTATCAGTGTTTTTTTCCCCTGCTATAACGAACAGGACAATATCACCGGTGTAGTAGAACAGGCACTTACCGTTCTGGAAAAGCTCAACGCCGACTTTGAAGTAATTATCGTTGACGACGGCAGCAGCGACAGCACGGGCAAAATTGCCGACGAGCTTGCGGGCCAAAACGAAAGGGTCAGGGTCGTGCATCATCGAACCAATTTCGGTTATGGGGCAGCGCTGCAATCCGGTTTTAAAGCGGCGACAAAAGAGCTTGTTTTTTATACGGACGGGGACGGGCAATTCGATATTAACGAAATGCCGCCGCTGCTGGGATTGATGGAGGAATACGATATTGTGAGCTGCTATCGGCTGAACCGTCAGGACAATCTCGTACGTAAAATCAACGGCTGGTGCTGGACGAAACTTGTTTGCCTGCTGTTTGGTATGAAAGTCCGCGATATCGACTGTGCTTTCAAGCTATACAAAAGAGATATTTTTGATAAGATTAAGTTAGTAAGTACCGGCGCCCTTATCGATTCTGAAATCTTAGCTCGGGCTGTTCGCAAGGGTTACCGTATAAAGCAACAAGGTGTCCATCATTATCCACGGGCAGCCGGGACACAAACCGGTGCGAATTTTCGGGTAATTTTTCGTGCGTTCAAAGAGCTGTTGAGGTTGCGAAGCCAAATCCGGGAACACTGAATACAGAGATTGGAATAGATAAGCACGGATTATGAAAAACGAAGCATGAACGAGAGAAAGGTCAATCTATTCATTTATGGCTCGCTGCGTGACCGTAGAATATTCAAATCAGTCAGCAGCTTAAGTTTTACCAGAAAAGTCTCTAAAATTGACAAAGAGACCCTTTGGGTAGAGCCCGCCTTCCTTACACATTATCGAAAAGTCAGTCCGGACAATGTGTATTTCTATGCAGTTGCAGCTCGATCATCGAAAATTGAAGGCCTGGTGGTCTATGATATTCCCGAGTGGGCGATGGCGGAAATCGACAGGTATGAAGGTAAGCGTTATAAAAGAGAAAAGGTAGAAATCAACACGGCAAAAGGACCGGTTGAAGCGCAGGCTTACCTGGTAACTCACAACTCAATGAAGAAACACTTTGGCGACAGGTTCCACGTTAATCTTATACACGAACTCTGGCTGCGAAAACGCATTGATAAATTCATCAAGAGGCACACCCGTCCCGGTGAACGAACAGCAGATGCCGAATCGGAGCGCCGAGCCGACAGGGAGCTGCTCGCGACGACAGAGCGTGACCTGGTGATGAGCCATTATCACACCGATGCCGTTAGTGATTATTATCTTGAACACGAGCTCGACCGGCCCCGTCCGAGCATAAAACTCTTATACAGCGAGCCCGAGGCCAGGCCGTTTATAAAAAACTATTTAGCTTTGGTTATATAGCAGGTCCTGCTC
>JABMRO010000046.1 GCA_013202635.1 Planctomycetota bacterium | reverse complement strand
TGCGGCCTTATGCCGATATGAGCCATAACGGCTATACCGGCATCGCTGACTGCTTTTATTACGTCGAGATATGCACCGGTCGCTTCGATTTTCACCATTTGTACGCCCGCTTGGGCAACGAATCGGCCGGCGTTCTTCAGAGCCTCAGTTTTACCAAGCTGATATGACAGAAACGGCATATCGGCAACCAGAAATATATTCGGGGCCCCCCGCCGGACAGCAGATGTTATTGTAACCATAAAATCCATCGTTGCCGGCAGAGTCGAATCGAAACCGAGTACAACCTGTGCGGCTGAATCACCCACTAATATCATCTGAACATCGGTCTGTGAGATAAGTTGGGCTGTGGTATAATCATAGCAGCTAATGGCAGCGATCTTGTGATTGTTTCTCTTGGCATCAAGCAAATCCGCTATCGTAATTTTAGTTTCCATATCAGTCTTTCTGAAAAAGAAATAACAGTCTTTCAGTTAAAATTTAAGAACAAAATCTATTTACAAAACGTAAAGTATTTGTGTTTTGGGGCCAAATTGGGCTGTTTTCTTAAAAAAATTAAAAACTTTTTACCTTTTTATAATTAAAAGCTTGATTCCTGAAAAGAAAAGTGTAAGTTTTTTATAATATTCTCCCTTTTCTTTAAAGAAATTCATATCATTTAATCGATTATTATTATAAGGAGTAGTTGAGTCGGGTAAACGTAAATTTTGAAAGTTATTATCAGCTTTTCATCACCCTCCTCCGAAGCCAGATTCTGTTGTAATAGGAATCTGGCTTTATTTTTTACTTATTGAGCAGTCAGGATAGGCAATTGCAGATGGCCTGTTCATGTCAATATAGGTAGCAACGCAATCAGAAAAGCATATCTCAAGAAAGCATCCCAAAAAATACCAACTTTGATATTATTTTGGTTCACACAAGTGACATGCTGTTTTCTGCGTGCAAATAATTGACTTCTTTGTATCCGCAATATAAAGGGAACCTCTAAAGAATTGCTACCTCAGAGTCCTTTAGTATTAAGAAATATATTGTAAAAAATAACAAAAATAGTACAAAGCCGTAACAAAACTGTAACATTTATTCAGCATAATTGCTGTCGTTAAAATGATCTTTTTTGGGTTTTCGATCTTAGAAGCTGTTTTTTTATGAAATAAGCGTAACAAATCATCCAGTTAGGCGTTATAGTTATATAGATGATAACTTAATCCTATAATCGGTAATAATTTGTTTTGAAGGAAAGGTCTGAGAGTGAAGAAGTCCCGCATAATTATTATTACTGTTATCGTAACGCTGGCGATTGTTTCGGCGATCGCAATAGTGTATAAAGTCAAAACCGGCGCATCCCGTAAACCCACAATTATTCGCATAGAAAAAGCTCAGCGAGGAGAACTGATTGAGTTCGTCAGTGCTCCCGGTGAAATCGAGCCCAGAATAGACGTGGCAATAAGCGCAAAAGTTTCGGCACGGATTACAGAACTACCCTATGAAGAAGGAGACATCGTTACTAAGGGTAATCCTATCGCAAATCCACCGGTACCGGCTTCCGTATTGTTACGCCTTGATGACAGGGATTTGCAAAGCCGACTGCTTTCAGCCGAAGCAAGTTACGCCGCCAATAAGGCCCAGCTTGAGGTCGAAAAAGCAAGAATTTCCAGCCAGCAAGCAAGTATTGTTGGCCTCGATGCTTCGTTAAAACAGGCCCAGCGAGATCTGGAGCGTCAAAAAGGATTACTTGAATCCCAGGACATCAGCCTGGCCACTTACGACCAGACTAAATTAAAATTCGATGAGCTAAAGTCACGATATAACTCCACCAAGCATACGCTAAATGCGGCGGAACTGAATTTGTTAGTAATGCAGCACAACCTCGAGGCAGCAAGTGCCGGGGTAACTCAGGCGAAGGAAGCACTTAGCTATACGACAATAACCTCCCCTATCGACGGCGTGATAACTCGTATTAACGCGGAAGTCGGAGAGGTTGTAATGTTCGGAACAATGAATAATCCGGGCACCGTAATCCTGGAGGTGGCGGACCTGTCAACGATGCTGCTTGTTGCGCAGGTAGATGAAGCCGACGTAGGCAAATTGGCATTAGGACAGAAGGCCAAAGTGTTCGTCCAAACCTTTCCTGATGAGGAATTCAAAGGGGTGGTTGATTTGATTGCTTTGACACACAGGATATCTCCAAGCACCGCTACGAAATATTTCAGGACCGAGATATTACTTGAGGGCGACGTGACAAAATTGTTTTCGGGCCTGACGGCGCATGTGGATATCGAGACCATCAAGCACGAAAATGTTCTGAATGTTCCAAGCCATGCCGTATTAGGACGGCCAATCGATAACCTGCCTTTGAAGATTCGGGAGAATAACCCGGAGGTCGATAAAGAGAAAACATTCACACCCGTAGTTTATCGCTGTATCGACGGCAAAGCAGTGGTAACACCCGTCAAGATAGGCCCCAGTAATCTGACACATACGGTGATACTATCCGGGATTACCGAAGACGACACGATAATAGTTGGATCATATAAAGAACTCGAAAGCTTAAGTCACGACAAGAAGGTACGCGACGAGCGTGAAGTTGAGGCAGAGAAAGAGAAGAAGAAAAAGAAGGCGGACGACCCCAAAGCCGGGGCCGATGCAAATGAAACCGGTGATGCAAACGGTGTCAAATAAGAATGAAAAACTAATAATTCGGCTTAAGGACGTTGAGCGGATTTATAAAGTCGGCGTGGAAAGCATCCATGCGCTTGGCGGAATTAACCTTGAACTACGCGAAAACGAATATATTGCCGTGATGGGGCCTTCCGGCTCGGGTAAGAGCACACTAATGAATGTCTTAGGCTGTCTGGACAGAGCAACTTCAGGAAGCTATGAGCTGGACGGAGAGAACACAACAAAAATGACCGACGCAGCATTGGCCCGCGTACGTAATGAGCGAATCGGATTTGTTTTTCAGTCATTTGAGCTGCTCGGACAAGTAAGTGCGCTTAAGAATGTAGAGATGCCGTTGATATACTCAAAAAACGGCTGGTGGACACGGCGCAAACGTGCTCAAAACGTCCTTGAGCGGGTTGGACTGGGAGACCGGATAAAACATAGACCCAACCAGCTTTCCGGAGGTGAGAAACAACGAGTGGCTATCGCCCGGGCGCTTGTCTGTAATCCGAGCATTCTGCTGGCCGATGAACCTACGGGCAATCTCGACAGCAAAACCAGCGACGGCATTCTGAAGCTTTTTGACCAGCTTCATCAGGAAGGTCAAACCATTATTCTGGTAACCCATGAAGATTTTGTCGCGCATCACGCCAAACGAATTATTCATATGAAAGACGGATACATTTGTAGTGATCTGTCGAATGACAGAGACCCGCGAAATAATGCAGTAACACAAGATAGCAAACCGGAGGAGAAGGTATGAAATTCGTGATTCAAGCACCTGTGGCTTTCATTCGGCTCACCTATCAGAGTGTGTATCTTGCGCTGAGTCAAATCTGGGCCAATAAGACCAGGTCGATACTGACAACTATCGGTATTGTAATTGGTGTAGCTTCGGTAACGGCGGTAATTGCCGCTCTAACCGGTCTGAAAGCAAAAGTGCTGACCCAGGTAGAGACTTTAGGAACCAACAGCATATTTATTCAACCAAGAACTCCTAAAACAGGCCCTCTGCAACATGCCTCATGGTGGACTATTCGGTTTAAGCCAGAACATTTTGATAACCTGCTCGAACACTGCCCTTCTGTCTCACAGTTCGGCCGTATGACCTGGGTCGGAAGGTACGCCGTCAGCCACCGTGAGGAGTCGGTTGAAGGTGTTACTGTCCGGGGAGCCGAGCCTGCCGTCCATAAAATCGACAGCCGTCCGGTTACAATCGGAAGACCACTTTCGGTTATTGATGAAATGCAAGTGAGACAGGTTTGCCTGATCGACCCCAAGCTGCGGAACGACCTTCGTCTCGACCGTGACTGTATAGGCCAGTCAATTCTTATAAGTCACAACACATTTTATATTGTGGGTGTACTCGAACCTCGCCCTGAAAACGTATTTGGCGGAGGTGACCAGGAAAATTCTGAGATATTTATTCCTTATAAGACCAGCCTCAAGATGCAGCGTTACCCGTTTATCATGGCTATTGCCGAAAGCGAATCCGCTGAGGTTTCGGATGATGCCCTGGCCGAGATAAGTTTCTTCCTTCGCCGGACACGGAATATAAAGCCCGGTGAACCCGACACATTCGAAGTTATGTCGCTCCAAAACGCGCTGGAGACATTTAATAAAATAGCTCTTATGGTTACGATGGTGGCAGGCGGCATCGTTGGCATTTCTCTGCTGGTCGGTGGCGTGGGTATTATGAATATCATGCTTGTTTCGGTGTCGGAGCGTACC
>JABMRO010000656.1 GCA_013202635.1 Planctomycetota bacterium | reverse complement strand
ATAATAGATTATATACAATTAATGGTCGGCCCAGATGGACAAAATGATGATAAGATTTTGTCTGATATTGCGAACGGATTAAAAAATCTCGCAAAGGAATTGGGCATACCAATTATAGCTGTCAGTCAGCTAAACCGAGACTTAGAAAGACGTAACGAAAAGCGACCGCAGTTATCTGATCTTAGATCGTCGGGCACCATCGAGCAGGCAGCGGACGTTATCGCTTTTGTATATCGTGATGAAATGTACAATTCAGATGAAAATAGCCCGTTGCGCGGTATAGGCGAAATACTAATAAGAAAAAACCGTACAGGACCGACAGGAACTGCACGGGTAGCTTTTGTTGACAGGTTCGCCTCCTTTTACGATCTTGCCGTCACCGACCCGAAATCGTTTTTATAATTTATTTTCTCAATCGTATCTTGGCATGAACGCTGAATGTTACTTCATCGACATATTCGGCTACCATGTCAAAAAGATCTCCCTGCCTAACTCCAAAGGTAGGGCTTAATACATAAGCTTTGTCAAGATTAGAAACTCTGATTTCTACAAGCGGGTACTTTGAAAAATCCCTATCTATCCCAAATTCCTTAATGAGATATTCCTTGAACTTTTCTTCCATTTTTGTATAATCATCAATTGTTTTTACACCTGTCAATACTTCCATAGTACACTCTCCTTTCAATTCAAAATGAATTATATACTTTGATTGCAGTTTCCAAATACCGCAAAGGTTTTGATGCCCCTTCCAATTTATTTTTTCTGAAATATCTAACAACCCATTCTATTTTACCTTCTGAAAATATCAATTTCAAATCTTTTGCCTCACCGGTTTGCCAGTCTGCCGCTGAAGCGATTACGAAAGACATTGTTTTTTTCTCAATTTCTTCTTCAGTTATTTTATGTTCCATATTTATTCTCCTTTCTCATTCGCAATCTGCGGAAACTGATCTCTCATGGCCTCGATACCAAGAGATGTTATCTTATTTGTAACAAACGCCTCAATCTCACCCTTCATTTCTGATACAGTTTTGTCCATTGCTTTATTAAATTGTGTCTGAACAAATGGCATGTTCAGATTAATATCCTGTGCTATTGAGTTTAGGAGAGATACAATTTCTTGCCGGTCGGCTTTCTTAATGCTACCCTTGATATTAAGGAGTGCCTCTGCTTTTTTAATTGCAGACGATACCTTGTTGCCAACTTTTTGCATATCGGCTTTAAATTCATCTTCAAATATTTGCTGTTGCTGAACATCTGGTGGACGCTCCATTGTTTCGTATCCAATATGCCTTATAGTACACGGGACACCATCCCCAATATTCATGGTTGTTATAAGTTCGGCAAACTGAGTATTTGACATTTCGACTTCAATCAAGGCTTCATGTCCAAAATACCAATTCCTATGCAAATCTCTGCTTAGTTCGGCTCTTTTGATTGTTAAAGCGACGTAGTTATGGTGTCTAATAGAGCTTCCAAACAAGCTACCAGGGTCGCCAGTTCTACGACTTACACCAACCAGTCCGTAACTTTCGTGTGTTTCTTTTGTTCCATCCATAATATTATTCTCCTTATTCCTGAAATGGCATTATTACTTTTGGTGCAAAGGCTTCGGCTATCCTTTTCAACTCATGAGTACCAGATCGCGTAAAAACAACCGCAATATCCCCACGAATAGACCCAATGAATTGCTTTGCATCACCGAATATCCAAGACAGATTAACAGGTTTGTGTTTGTACAATGATTTCGTAAATATCCACGACCATGCTGGGTCAACCTCAAATGCAATGACCGACTTGGCATATTTTGCCATCTCAATGGCTAAGAAACCTACCCCAGCACCGATTTCTATCACCCGCTTATCTTCTATGTCTGGCCTCAGAAGCCTTGCGGTTTCTTGGGCTATTTGAGGGCTGTGCTGCGTTAGGATCAATAGCCCTGGGTTTCCGTGACGGTCGTGATATTCTGCCAGATCTTCAAAGCCTTCAAGAGCATCGTATACCATATTTATTTCATCGCCTATCATTTTTAATATTCTTACTTAATATAGCGTTT
>JABMRO010000655.1 GCA_013202635.1 Planctomycetota bacterium | reverse complement strand
GCGGAAATCGGAGCAGGCGCCGACGGGTGTGCATCGGGCAGCCAGGCATGGAAGGGTACGAGGGCAGCTTTTAATCCAAAGCCGGCCATAAACATGGCCAGGGCAAAGGCAAGGCCGGCATTTAATTCTGAGTTCGAGTTCTGGATTGCCATTGAAATGTGGGCCATATTAAGGGTGCCGGTATTGCCGTAAACAAGGGCAATAGCAAAAAGAATAAATGCCGAAGCTATGCTGCCCAACACCATATATTTAAAGGATGCTTCAAGCTCTTCATGCTCACAGCCAAAACCGACAAGAGCATAAGATGCAAGTGATGCAATTTCCAGAAATACAAAAAGATTAAATATATCTCCCGAAAGGACGACACCGTTCATACCCGCAACCATAAGCAGAAACAGGCTCAGATATTTTGTCTTTGCAGTGTATTGCTCCATATACCTGATGCTAAAGAGCATCGCAGCAGCGGCTACAACATTAATAGCCAAAAGCAAAAGGGAGCTTAAACCGTCAAGGACAAGATTAATGCCAAGCGGGATAGACCATTTACCTATCTCATAAACCTCGGTTTTACCAATAGAAGCAACAGCAAAAACAAGCAGTGATATGGTTACCAGATTGGCTAAGGCAGTTGCAGCAGCCTTGCCTTTTCTGCCGAACATCGGAAGTACAAAAGCTATTACTAAGGGAACAGCAATAAAAAGAGGCAGCGGTATGCTCATCCTTTTAGTCTCCTTATTTGGGTGATATCAAAGGTGCCGTACTTTTCGTAAGTTCTGACGCATATCGAAATCATAAGGGCCAATGAACCCAAACTAATAACAATTGACGTAAGCACAAGGGCCTGAGGCAATGGATCCACCGAATTGTTGACAAAGCCGGCGGCAACCTGCCGCATTACCGGGTCATATTGAGCCCTGTCGATTATTGGAGCTATACCGCCAACACGAAAACCGAGCATAACAAGGAAAAGATTGACGGCATATTCCATAACCATAATACCAATTACAATCTTGACCATATTCTTTTTTACGACCGCACAATACAGGCCGAGCATAAACAGTAAAAAACACAGTGCATAAGGCATTAATATTACCCCGTTATAAATTTTCAATTTACATATTATATTCTTTTTAATATCTTATTATTATCCCGTCAGAAAAATTCTCAACGGGATATACTTCCTTATTTATTAGCCGACGTTTCACGTCTGAACGTTGACAGAAGAAATATTACCAGAAATAGTGATGCACCGACCTTCAAGCCAATAGCGATATTCGAAAGCGGTATAGTACCGGCACTTATTAAATCGAATGCTTTGCCCGGCAGATACTCTTGATAGAGGAAATTAGCAAAGAATATCTTATCGCATAAAACCAAACCCAAAACAGCTATCATTGCAAAGAGCAATGCGCCCAGACAATCAAGCTTCGAATCAAGAGCCAAAGGCAGGCTCTTTTGCACAAATTCTTTGCCGAATGCCAGCATAAGCAGCAGATAAGACGATGCTAAAATCACACCGCCGGCAAAGCCCCCGCCCGGGGTAAGATGCCCGAAAATAATAATGTAAATACCGAAGAGAACTATCAGCACCTTAACCCAACTGCTGATAGTTTTTACTATTATTGTCATACCTTTCATAAATCAGGTTCCTCCAGCAGTTTTTTTGCCTTTTTTCGCAGTATTACAGTTGCACCTATAATAGCAGTAAACAAAACAGTTGCCTCCCCAAGTGTATCATAGGCGCGGTAGTCCAAAATAACAGATGATACAATGTTCGCTGCTCCAGTGTTTTGAAGTCCTTCTTCAATGTAGGTCTGAGAAGCACTTTCGGAAACCTGGGCAAAGATGGCGGTTCCGAAATCCGGCAAAGTCTCAAATACTTTGATACCAGCCAGGAATATTACAAAAATAATCACTACCGAAATAACAGTACCAAAAAATTCTTTGTCACCACTGATAAAAGTCAGATCTCGTGAGATTGTTGCACGTATCAGGATAATCAAACCTAAAACTTCCACTACAATTTGTATTATCGCAATGTCCGGCGCCCGTAAAAACAGAAACATCAAAGAAGCCCCAAATCCGAGGGCACCGATGCAGATTACGGCACTTAACAGATTTTTTGTCTCTATCGCAATGATAGCAGCGATTATCATAAAAATCAGTAAGACGTAGAAGATATACATATTAACCTCATTGAACTTCGCAAATTACAAATATAATTATCAATAATCCCAAAACTACCCAGGTCAAATACATCGGCAGCACACCGGAATGAAGCCATCGCAGAAAAGCAGTCAGACCCAGTCCGGCTTTTCCGCCTTGATCGTAAGGATCGAAATATCCTTTTTCCTGACCGGAGTAAAGCTGCTTAAGACCCCCCATTCTCGAAACAGTTTTGTAGAAATGTGTCCCGGATATTCTCATTGATTCATTACTCTGCACCTCGCCACAGGTCCATGTGGGTACAATCCTGACATTCTTCGACAATTTCGCAAAAAGCCAGATGAGCAATCCAAGACCGATACCAATTATTAACAGGATTGTGGAAAGGCCCGACATCCAGGTGCCGAAAATTACAGAACCTGGATCTATATCCAACGCAGGATAAATGAAAAGTTTGAGCGGTACGTGGTAGAATACTCCGAAAAACACACAGAGTGATGCAAGCACAACCATTGGAATCGTCATTAACGGGGATACTTCTTTAACGTCTTTGAGTTTATCCGGCAGGCGGGAAAGGAATATCGAATGTATAAGTTTTACAAACGAAGCTAAAGTAAGCGCACTTCCAAACATAGCACAAGTCAGCCAGATGGGCCAAAGGCTGGCGGCTCCTCCGGTTTGTTGTGTACCCATTTCAATTACACCCTGATAAATCATCCATTTGGAAACAAATCCGTTAAGAGGCGGTATTCCGGAAATACTCAAAGCCGCAATCAGGCAGGCAGTAAAAGTGATAGACATCTTATTGCCAAGGCCGCCAAGCCTGTCCAGTTCAGCAGTTCCAGAAGCCTGCTCGACCGCGCCGCCGCATAAGAATAAACAACACTTATAAATCGCGTTGTTGAGCATATGAAATATACCACCGGCAATACCCACAGGCGTACCTGTTGCTATGCCAAGTATCATATAACCGACCTGGCTGATAGCGTGATATGACAGCAGCTTTTTAAGGTTGTGCTGAACCATCGCAACCATGACGGCGACGACAATCGTGGCCGAGCCTATGATTGACAAAACAATAGTCAAGGCCGCCGACTGAACTATAAATATTTCCCGCACGATAATCACCAGCAAATAAATGCCCAAAAGCTTGTCAATTGCGGCGGGCAAAAGTGCCATCACCGAGACCGGCGCATATTCTCCGCTGGTAGGCACCCATGTATGTAGGGGTAAAGCGCCTGCTTTGGTAATAGCGGCTGTCAAAAGCAGCAGAAAGGCTATAATCGAAAGTGCCGAATTAGTCGCCAGGTCAATATTTGATATGACAAATGTTCCCGATAGTTTCCATATCATAAACACGCCGAGCATGAAAGCAGCATCAGATGCACCTATCATTGCAAAGCTTTTTGTCGCTGCAAAATTGGAACTTTTACCTCCTGTTGTTATTAAAAGATACAGCGAGACAGTAACAATCTCCCAGAATATTAACAAAAACAGTAAGTGGTTGGAAAGCAGTATGCCTGCAGTGCCGCCTATTGTAAGCAAAATCGCACCATAATACTCATTGAGGCGCTTCGTATTTGCACCGACAGATTTTAATGAATATAAGGTTATTAACAGGCCAAAGCCCATCGCAAACATCAATATAAATGCTCCCAAAGGCTTGACTGTCAGCATCAGTTCCAGTTCCAGGCCGCCTAATCTCTCACCCAACTGCAGTATAGGTAAAATGTAATCAGATTCACCTCCGGTAAATATCTTAATGCCGAGCACAAATGTGACAACAGAAATAATAAACGTTAATGCCCTTGATACGGACTTTATTTTATTCGGCAAAAACAACATCAAAAAGCCCACAATCAGCGGCAAAAAGACAGAGATATAGAGAATATTCATTTCCTTCAATTTAGAAATCCTCCAGCTTAATTTCAGGTGCGCTGATTTCTTTCTTAATCCGTGCAGTTTTCTCACGAGACAATCTCAGCAGCGCCTCGTAATCATGGACAATATTTTTACGCCCATCGACAACAGCCAATCGTTCAGTGCAGCTATAGCAGGGGTCAACTGCGGCCAGTGTAATGG
>JABMRO010000654.1 GCA_013202635.1 Planctomycetota bacterium | reverse complement strand
GTGTTTCTTTGTACGCCGGTGCATTGACCGCGCCAACGGCACGAGCAGATAAAAAACCGTGTCAAAGAATACCGGAACCGAAAGCACAAAACCGCTGGCCATAAGTGCTGTGGAGCTGCGTTTTTCTCCGAGCAGTGACAGGAAACCTCTGACGATACGGTCCGCTGCGCCGCTGTCCATCATACATCGGCCAATCACAACTGCCAGTGCTATTACGATACCGATTCCCGCCGCCGTACCGCCAAATTCTGTTGCCACGCGGCTAATCTTTTTATCCAGATCCCCGGGGGCCAGCAGACTGACAACCATAGCTGAGGTGATCAAAGCGACGAAAGCATTCATCTTCAAGACCGTAATCATAATTATGACGGTCAGCATGCCGATAACAAGAATTATTAGCGGGTGCAGGCTGCACATAATACTGTGCTCCTCTCAAACAACAGGATAAGAAAATAATTTAATAAGCTTCACAAGTTCCCTTATTTCTTTCGTTTTGCCGCTCGACAGACGACGACTCCTTCGAAACATATTTTCAGGGAAAAGATTTCGTCAATTATCAAGATATTTTTGACCGAGCATTGCGGCTCCCTTCATAGATGACTGCTCATTATGGATATATTCGCTGTCCCTCATCCACTTTGATTTTGCCCGCATCAAAGCCGGGTTTGTCGCACCACCTGTCACGTGGATAATGTTTTTAAGAGGAATTTTCTTTTCAATTTCTTTTAGGTGCGCTTTCTGATATCCGCAAAGTCCTCTGACAATTGCGGCTAATATTTCCTCGCGGGTGGTTTGCTGAGTCAATCCCAACAACTGTGCTTTAAGCGGTTCCGGGCTGTAGCGTGAACCCATAAGATAAGGTACATAAGTAACCCCGCTTTCACAATCGAGCCAGTTTTCGATCGCCTGCGGAAGGAAGCTGTTGTAAAATTCCTCAGCACTCAATTCGCTGCAGAACAGGCTTTTGTACCAGTCCAGTGCCTTGCCCCCGGCATTCATAACATGCAAAGTGAGCCATCGATCCTGCAGCACGTGGGCCCGGATGTTGTAGTTAGCGGAAGCCAGACATTTGTCAAGGCATATGAGAGTGATTTCACAGGTACCGTTTACATTAATGATGTCCCCCGGCTCATTGATTCCCACCGAATAAGCCGCCAATACCGCATCATTACCACCGATGAGCATGGTAGGTTCCTTTCTGAAGCCCAGTTTCCGAGCGAGTGACTTGTTTATTTGGCCAACACTCTCATAAGCCGGGATTATTTGCGGTAATTGGCCAGGTGAGATGCCGAAAGTCGAGGCGATATCCTCATTCCAGGTAAAGTCATTGCGAACAGTATTGTACAGGGCTGTCAGCGATGCAGACGAAGGGTCGATGGCAAAGCCGCCTGTCAGCCAATGGGCGAAGTACGTGTTGGAATGTCCAAACTTGTAAGTTTTATCGAAGATTTCAGGACAATTGTCTTTAATCCAAAGAATACTTGCCAGTGAACATCCACCGGCGACCGGCATATTTGCCGTGGTCTTTAGAAGATGCTCTATTCCAACGGTTTCTATTATGAATCGGGCCTGCCTGCGGGAACGCTGATCAAGCATCAGAATGGCTGGATAAAGTGCCTGGCCATCTTTATCCATGGCCGTTAAGCCGGGTGTAGTGCCGGAAAGGGAAATAACATCGACATCGCCGATAAGGTCCTCCATTTCTTTACAACCGGCGATGAAGGCTGTCTTCCATTTTTCCTGTTCGATATCCCCAAACAAGCCGTCGTTATATATGTTTACCTCATACTCCTGTGAAAATTGCCTCACCAGACTCAGCGCGTCGTCAGAGAGTCGAAATACACCCATTTTCATACCGGTTGTCCCGATATCAACCGCCAATATCGTGTTGCTGCTGGTTGTCTTTTGACTTTCGGCTTGAGCCATCACAATCTGCCTGGGAACACCTTAACTGTATTTTTTATTGACGCGCTTTCCAACGTATTTAGGCGGACATAAATCCTTCATTGATAATTGCCTGCTTTATTTGTTTAATTGCCTGAGCTGTAAGACCTTGAAGCGGATGTCGCGGCTGACCTCCTTTAAATCCGATTATGTCCATAGCGGCCTTAGCGCCAGCCACACCCCAGGAGCCTGAAACAGCCTGATTGAGTCTGGCAAGTCTGAAGGAAAGTTCTTTTGCTTTATTATATTTGCCTTGCGTGAACAAACGATATAGATTACAGCATGGATCGGGCAGAGAATTAGCAAGTGACAACACACCACCGACAGCTCCCAGGTGAAGAGACGGGTAAAAGAAATTGGCTGAACCTGCAAGAACATGAAAATCTTCCGCAGGGTCAAGGCAGGAGAGGAATTTAGCCGGGCCTGTCGGAGAGGAATCTTTCATTCCCACGATGTTGGGATGCTTGGAGAGATCGAGAACAGTTTGAGGCGGTATTGTTACTCCACCTGCAAAGCCCGGAACATTGTAGAGTAATACAGGGATATCAATTGAATCAGCAATTTGTGTGTAATAACGTTGTAAGGTTGCGCCGTCGATGTGTTTGGCAAAATAATTTGGAGTAATGATGCTCACGTAATCAAAGCCCATCTTAAAAGCCAGTTTTGACTTCTCGATTGTTTGCCTGGTGGATTCACAGCCGGTTCCGACCAAAACTACTTTATTGCCTTTTTCTTCAGCGAAAACCTCGAGAACCCGAATCTGCTCTTTGTTGCTCAGGCTCTTGAATTCCCCATTAGAGCCGAGTACGAGATAGCCGGCAAGGTCGGTCTCGTTGAGTTTTCGCAGGTTGAATCTCAGATCATCGAGCGCGAGTTCATCAGAGCTAAAAGGCGTCACCACAGGAGCAAAGACGCCTGAGAGCTTCTTCTTGTTTTGTCCCATAGCCTTATCCTTATCACAAAAGAGTATCACAATTTAATCATCTGTTATTTCTTCCGCAAGGTTTCTTTGCCGACATCCAGCGTTTCAACGATTGCGTCAACGTCGAACACGCAGCCACCCCAAGTACCTCCGCCGGCCTGCTGCAGGGCGGCCCACAAGCGCGTATCATCCGGCAGATCCGAGCGAGGCGCCAGGTCAGACCGCAACGGGCGCTCGGCCAATATGTGCGTACCGAATTCCGCACTTCGCTGATTAGTCGGAGTGTTAGCCTCTCCAATCAAATCAACACTTCCCTCCAGTTTGTTACAATCGATGATAATTTGAATAATATCTCCATCCAGCACCTTTCCGACCGGTCCACCCGCCAATGCTTCCGGCGCTATATGACCAATACAAGCACCTGTACTCACACCGCTGAACCGCCCGTCGGTAATTACCGCAACGTCTTTTCCCCAGGAAAGATACTTCAGCGCACCGGTCACTTCCAGTATTTCTTCCATTCCACTACCCATTGGGCCTGCACAAATAAGTACGATGACATCACCAGGCTGAATGGCTCCTGCTTTTATGGCCCGAATAGCACTGGGTTCGCTTGTGAAAACACGAGCAGGGCCGGTTTTGCGATACACACCAGCGGAATCCAGCAGCATCGGGTCAATAGCAGTGCTCTTAATGACCGAGCCTTCCGGGGTGAGGTTTCCTTGGGGTAGGGTTATGGTACCGGTCAGGCCGGCCTGCCTGGCTCGAGCAGGGCTCATAATCACTTCATCGGGATCGATATTGTCCTTTTCGTTGAGCAGCTCACGCAGTCTCCGGCGGCGTTCTGATTTCTCCCACCAGTCGAGCAGCTTGCCCAGCCTTTCACCCGATACTGTCATTACATCCAAATCCAAAAGACCAAGTCCTCTTAATTTCAGCATGACTTCCGGCACTCCACCTGCCAGAAAGACACGCACAGTGGGGTGTCCGACAGGACCATTGGGTAAAACGTCAACAAGACGTGGAACCTTTTGGTTGAGTTTCTTCCAGTCTTCCAGAGTTGGGCGTCTCAATCCAGCGGCGTGTGCAATTGCAGGGATATGTAACAGCAGGTTCGTCGAACCGCCGAAAGCTGCAAAAACAACCATTGCATTGCGAAGGGCTGAGCCCGTGAGAATGTCTTTAGTGGTTAAGCCTTGTTTGTGTAGCCGTACGAGTGCCTTGGCCGAGCGACGTGCCATATCCAGCCAGATTGTTTGGCCGGATGGCGCAAGAGCAGCGTGCGTAAGGCTCAAACCAAGAGCTTCACTGACAACCTGGGAAGTTGCTGCTGTTCCAAGGAACTGACAGCCGCCGCCTGCGCTCGCACAGGTACAACAGACCATTTGCTTTGCATATTCCAGCGTCACTTCACCATGGGCAAAACGTGCGCCAATGGACTGTATCTTGCCGAGGTCCTCGCCGGCGGTCGGCGGCAGTGTCACTCCGCCCGGTACCAACACAGACGGCATCTCGTGCATAGCGGCCACTGCCATCATCATCGCCGGTAATCCTTTGTCGCAACCCGCTACGCCAAGCACTCCTTTTCGTGTGGGCAAACTGCGGATGAGACGGCGAAAAACTGTCGCTGCGTCATTTCGATATGCGAGACTATCCATCATGCCCGGTGTGCCCTGGGTGCGGCCATCGCATGGATCAGTGCAGAAAGACGCAAACGGTATATGGCCAAGACGCTGTAGTTCTTTTGCGGCCGCTTCCATTAAAAGGCCGAGTTCCCAGTGCCCGGTGTGGTAACCAAGCGCAATCGGTGTGCCGTCCCCTTTACGAATACCCCCCTGGGTGCTTATTAACAGGAACTGCTGCTGCACCAATTTGGACGGTTCCCATCCCATGCCCGTATTCTGACTCATTCCAAAGATATCACCGCTGGGAGCATCGACAAGTAAGTTCTCGGTCAAGGGTAGATGGCCTTGTGGCCCTATGGCATTTGTAGTGATGTTGTAAATGCCATCATTATTACTATCCAGAATATCTTCGAGTGTAATCTTATTTGGCATAAAAAGGCCTCCTTTGATAAATGAGATTTAACGAATTATTCTCATTTCATCCGGACCAGTTTTTCTAAAACAAGGTTAATATTCTTTGGATTGGTTATTTCTCAGTCTATCAGGCCTGTGTTATATGCCTTGCATACCACCTCGACGTCACCCGTGTCTAAAAATATTTTCATAGTGTCTCCCCAATGCATATCAGCTTTTCTCAGTGATATTTCTAATAGTCTCCAGATTTACCTGAACGTTCGGATGATCGCCCAGTTCGGAGACAATCAGATCCGCCTCTGTGAAATCCTCCTCCTTCGTATAGCCATTTGTAGTGATAACGCAATACATACCTGCGGCTTTTGCCGCAAGCAGACCATTACGGGAGTCTTCTATCACAACACATTTAGATGACTCAAGACTTAATCTCTCTGAAGCCAGGTTATATATTTCGGGGTCTGGTTTTTTCTTTGACACAACATCACCGGCCAGGATCGCACTGAAACGAGTTTTTCGCTCAGAGCCAAGCAGTTTCTCTGTTACGAGGTTGACTGCCCGCTCGTGGGACGTAGAGCAAATGGCTAAAGTGACATCCGCTGCAATCGCCTCATCTATAAGCCTTGCAATGCCGGGGCGTAAAGGAAGTTCTCCTGATTCTATGATTTGTATAAATAGGTCCGTTTTGATTTTATGCAGTTCTTTGATAAGAGCGTCCTTGTCAGCTACATTAGAAGGCCAGCCGTAGCTGTCAAAGTAGTGTATCATACGTTCTTTTCCGCCGGAGATTTCCAACAGTTTTCCGTACAGCTCAACACTCCACTCTATCGCATATCCCTTTTGTGCAAATGCTTTGTTGAAAGCAACTCTGTGTCCATCCCGTTCAGTATCAGCCAAAACACCATCACAATCAAAAATAATGGCTTTCATTATGGTCTCTTTTGCTTCCACTACAAATGTAGCCTTTATTCAAATAGCCGTTTTCTCTTAATCGCTACTCTACGACAGTGCCTGTTTTTATGTCCTGGTCCATCCTCGGCATGATAATCGTTTTAGCCATTGCATACTCTACTCTATCGAGCCTTTCCTGCGCTGCCGAACAGCTTTATTTTCTCAACAATGCCTGCTTGAAGCTGATGGAGCTGAGCGTCGATAACTTTCAGCGGATTATACTCCGTATTGTTTGCATTGTGGTAAGCAACAAATCCGTCGATAAACGCATATTTGAGTTGAGTAGATATATTTACTTTAGTACAACCCAGCGAAATACACTTCTTGAACACCTCATCTGCAAGGCCGGTTCCACCGTGTAAGGCAATAGGCACTGCGGTTTTTGCAGCGATTTCTTTGAGCAGGTCGTATGCAATTTTCGGTTCGCCCTTATAAACTCCGTGAGCAGTCCCAATGGCTGGCGCAAAACAATCCGGCTTGACTTCCGCACAAAACTTAATCGCTTGTTCAGAGTCAGCTAAATGGGCATCCTGCTCTTTCACATGAATGTCGTCCTCCACTCCTACGATGGCCCCAAGCTCAGCTTCGACAGTAACATCTTTGGGGCGCGCTATCTCCACTACTTCCCTGCTTAAGGAAAGATTCTCCTCAAATGGCTTTGAAGAGGCGTCAATCATAACCGAGGTCCACCCGGACTTGATGCACTCTTTGATAAGGTTTAAATCCTTGCAGTGGTCAAGGTGTAAAGCAATTGGAACACTTGATGGGTAAGTTAGCTGCCTTATCCAGGAGATGATGACCGATGTGCCCCAGAATATAACCGTCTTGGCCGATGTCTGGATGATTACTGGAGCCTTTACCTGTTCCGCAGCCAGGACGACGGCCCGGGTGGAATTATAGTCAAGGATATTAAAGGCGCCGACGGCATAATCCTCACTGGCTGCTTTACTAAGCATAGCTTTCATATTCTCAAGTGGCATTGCTTTTCTTCCTACCAGAGATTTCTTACAAATATAACACCCTTCTTGCCGCTTCTATAACATCACCTTTCTGCGACACCGAGATAAATAGGATATCTTAGACGGCTCAGATTGTCAACGGAAGAAACATACCCGGATTTATACTTTACCAAGGTAGCACCACAAATTATTTAGACAACGAGGGATACTGAAACGGCTGTAGAGACCATAATCATAACTATGTTGTGATAAAAGAAATTGTCTTGCTGTGCCTGTTAATGTGTATTAGTTGAACTTTTCTTCTTCCGAATGACCAGACTACCCTGGCGTGGCCTTTTTATGCGCCTTCCGCCCCTTTAGTATCCGTTACAACCGTGTAGTTTGATTCCTGCCAGCTGGCAAAGGAAATACTGATGGTGCTCCCAAAAAAATACAAGGAATTTCCAATAATCCATATTTTATTGTATACATTTTCACTCAATCATTCGTATGTTGGTGATTAGCGCTTAAAAGGGGACCAGGAAAAGCGCCCAAATGGGAGCCGAATACAAAGCCCTTGCTCCAGTGTACCAAATGTAAGAAGTTAAAAAGCAAGAGTGAGTTTAGCAAGGATCGTAGCCGCAAGGACAGATTGACTTTATGGTGCAAAGACTGCTTGCGGGTAAATGCACGAAAGCGTTACGAACAAAAAAGAGGT
>JABMRO010000653.1 GCA_013202635.1 Planctomycetota bacterium | reverse complement strand
GGTGGAGGTGGTGGAGGAAGAGGAGGAGTACCTTCCAATGTTCATGAAAGCTTCGGTCAGTCAAAAGAATTTGTTGTGGAGAATCTTGCCTGGATTATTCCTGTAGCCATTTTGGCTGTGGCTGTCGGCATAGTTCTCTGGCTTGTTTTTACGTGGTTAAGCAGCCGCGGCCGTTTTATGTTCCTCCACTGCGTCGCTCAAAACAAAGCAGAGGTCACAACTCCCTGGACAAAATTTCGGCAACACGCCAACAGCTTATTCTTGTTCAGAATCGTATTAGGTTTAATAGGTTTCATAACGATAGGACTGCCCCTTTTGTTAGCAGTTGGTGTTATTATAATGATGGTAGCCGGCGACGGGGCAATTGTGATCGGTTTGTTAGGAGGAGTAATAATCGGTCTTATTATTCTTGTCAGCTCAATTATTTTCGCCTTAATCAGTAAATTCACAATGGACTTTGTCGTTCCAATTATGTTCTTACGAACGACAAGCTGCATTTCCGGCTGGAGGGAATTCCTGACAATCCTCTCTGTAAACAAAGCCCGCTTTGTACTTTATATTCTCTTCCAGATTATCATAGCAATAGTGATAGGTGTAATTATTTCGATGGGCTTTTGTATAGGATGCTGCCTCTGCTGTGCAAGCTTGTTATTACTCATACCCTATATCGGCACTGTCATACTGTTGCCTGTGCTGGTTTTCAAACGTGCCTATTCTCTGTTATACCTGAAACAATTCGGCCCGGAGTTTGAAGTTTTCAGCTAAGGAAACTTAAAAACTTCCAATCCATTTGAAAACTGTCATTTGTAATAAATCAGAACTTGAAAAATCGGCACCGGTTCCCGGCAGAAATTCTCTAAATTCTGGAATCTCCCCTGATACAGATTTCGTGCAACAATTACTACATAAACAACTCTTCGTAGAGAATTTTGTTGCAAAACGCTGTTTGGTTAATAGTATTTAGCAAATAATAACTAACATCCGAAGACTGACGGCACTGGTAAATACTTAAAAATGGTCTTTACACTACACAGATACTTATTTCGGGAGCTTTTAAGAGTTTTTGTGTTAGCGGCAGTGGCGCTGACACTAATCCTGAGCTTAGGCAGTATTCTTCGGCCCGTCCAGGAATACGGCGTAGGGCCTCGACAGGTAATCCACCTTATGGGTTATTTTCTGCCGATAACTCTGACGTTTGTTCTTCCGATGGCGGCGTTATTCGCCGGGGCTCTGGTTTACGGACGATTTACAAGCGACAATGAGCTTGACGCCTGCAGGGCAAGCGGCATAAGTCTGTTGACGATGGTCTATCCGGGTCTGGCCCTTGCGATTATAGTGGCGGTTACAAATCTGCTTTTAAGCTTTCATGTCATGCCGGCTTTCGTACATCTGGCGGAAAAATCCCTCAAGGACAATGCCAAACAAATACTCTTCCGCAATATCCAGCGAAACAGATATTACTCACTGCCGGACAGCCGGTACCTGATTTACGCCGACCAGGCCAATCTGCAACACGATGCACTTTCAGGCGTAATTGCCGTTGAATTAAAAGAAGACGGGATAAAAAAGATTATCACCTCTGAAAGCGCCAAAGTAAGTTTCAAGTCGCGCGACACATTCAATGAAGTGCAAATAAATGCATACAGGGCAAACCAGATGGGTGACGAGGACGAGGGAGAGGCTGAATTGCTGTCATTGACAACAGAGTTCGGTTCGCTGTTAGGTGATGATATAAAGTTCAAAAAAATCGATGAAATGAAAAGGATCCAGGCAGACCTGACGCAGTTTAAGCCGATTGATAAATTGGCGCGCGATACTTATGCGCAACTGGTCACAGAGCTGCTGGCACGGGACATTAAGACCAGAATAGCTAATAGTACCAATAGCTTTTATGAACTGCTCGGCATACCAAACTCCGTCAGATTTACTGCCGGTCAATGCAACGTACGAGACGAAGAAGAAGTCGAGTTAACCGAAAACGTTGTGGTTACAGAATACGATACGAACAGTAAACTAGCTTTGCGCACTTTAAGATGCGCACGGGCTTCGCTGCATATCGAGGGCGATAAGCGGGCGCCGATTTTGACGATGGACATCTATAACGCAAGGATTGAAGGCTCGGAAGGTTCGAAATTGCGACATATTGTTCGCGGTTTGATTCCGCCCCAGGCTGTTGAGAAAATAGCGAATAAATTCAGAACTGAAAAAAACGGCTCATTACAGGCCGAAAAGCTGGCATCTCCGTTATCAGGAATTGAACAAAGCGGGCGACTTATATATTTGCAAAACGCACTTCAAAGAAAAATCGACAAGACCCTCGTACAGATAAAGGCTGAAACACATTCCCGGCTGGTATTCGGAATAGGCTGTGTATCAATGATAATGATTGGTATCGGTCTGGGCATAATAAAGAAAGGCGGACATCTGCTCAGCGCTTTCGGCGCAAGTTGTGTGCCCGCCGCAGTACTGATAGTCTGCATAATGAGCGGCAAACACCTTACCGAAAACCTCGGCTCACAAAACGTATCAGGTATAGTATTGATGTGGGCGGGGTTGGTATTTTTATCTTTTTTGGCTGTTGTGATATACGGCCGGCTATTGAAAAACTAAAGATTGTTCAAAGTTATTCATAGAATACAAAATATGAAGATACTGGACAGATATGTTGTAAAGAATTTTCTGATTGGCTATGCAATTGCCTTTTGCGTTCTGATAGGTTTGCGAATAATCATTGATTTGTTCGTAAATCTCGACGAATTTACCGAGCACGCCGACCTTAGCGCCCTGGCCGTTATGAAAAACATACTGGTATTTTATGCCCTGAACTGCACACTTTACTTTCGTGAATTCGCAGGAATGATAACCGTTGTCGCAGCATCTTTTTCGTTCAGCAAGATGGTACGTTCCAATGAGCTGGTGGCTGTGATGGCATCGGGCGTCAGCTTGAAACGGGTAATTGGGCCGATAGTGCTTCTTGCATTGCTGCTGACCGGTGTGCTGGTAATTGACCAGGAATTTATAATACCGTCACTTGCGGACAAGCTTGTGCGCAGCCATGATGATATTCCCGGGCAGGAATCCTATAATGTATGGTTTATCAGTGATGGCAATGGCTCACTAATCTGCTCTCAAAAATTTGATGCAGAAACTTCAACGCTGCACAAGCCGACAATCATCACAAGACGCAAGATAGCGAACTCGTACATCTGGGAAGTAACCGGCCGCATAGATGCCGAAAAAGCGGTTTACAATGGCAAAAATGGAGGGTGGGATTTAATTAACGGTCGATTTTTCGAAAAAAGTTCCACAAAAGGTGTCCAGTTGAAAACTTTTTATGCCAGTGACATTACTCCAAAGGAAATTCCTATCAGGCTCAAATCCGAGCATAAAACATTGCTGAGCTGGAGGCAGTTAGCCGCCCTTGCAACACAGGCAGAGCAGGGGAAAATCAAGGATTCGCGTGAGCTTTACAGTCAGAAGCACTTTCGTGTTACCGAGCCGATTATCAACCTGGTAATGCTTATGGTGTGTCTGCCGATTTTGGTTTGTCGTGACCCGAAGTCGATGAAGTCGGCGGTTACGATTAGCTTTGCTATGGTAGGTGCGTGTTTTGTCGCAACCTTTATCTGTAAGATGATAGCTCCGGAGGCTGATGTCAGCAACTTTTATCAAATTGGATTTTATGCGTGGCTGCCCATATTTATCTTTTTGCCGATAGCTTTTATTGAATTGGATTCAATGAAGACATAATCTCAGATGATCTAAATCGCAGAGTACTGCAAAACATGGCCTACAATTTAAGTAAATTTATACCTTCGCTGAGCCGCTGTGTTTTATCATATCATGGATTTCTTTATTTATCCTGACGCTGCACCAGGCCTTACCGCACATTGAGCAGTAATCGGCAGATGGTAATTCTTCTGTATCAATTGCCTTACAAGCCTCGTGGTGCATTCTTTCAGCTGTTTGCGGGTCGAGGGATTCGGCCAGATGAGTTTTCCAATCCAGACTTGTCCTGGCAATGCTCAACCTTTTATCCCGCTCGGCGATACCTTTGAGGCCGCGGGCAACATCGGCGGCGTGGGCGGCGATTTTTGCCGCAATTACACCTGCTCGAACATCATCAGCATCGGGCAGACCCAGATGCTCTCTGGGTGTAACATAGCATAAAAACGATGCGCCGTAAAAAGCAGCGGCGGTCCCGCCGATTGCCGATGTAATATGGTCGTAACCCGGCGCGATGTCGGTCACCAGCGGGCCAAGGACATAAAACGGAGCACCGTGACAAATCCGGTGCTGGATTTCCATATTGTATTGTATCTGGTCAAACGGCACGTGACCGGGGCCTTCGACCATCACCTGACAGCCTTTTTCCTGTGCTCTGGAGGTTAGTTCTCCGAGTGTTTTTAATTCCGCTATTTGTGCATCGTCGGTAGCATCGGCGATTGCACCCGGTCGTAAACCGTCGCCCAGAGAAAAACATATATCGTATTCGGCTAATATCTCACACAAATCATCGAACATTTCATACAAGGGATTTTGTTTATTGTGATAAAGCATCCACTTGGCCAACAGCGCTCCGCCCCGGCTGACAATACCCGCCACCCTATTCTCAACTAAAGGCAGATGCTCTTTTAAGACGCCGGCATGAATTGTAAAAAAATCTACGCCCTGTCCGGCCTGTTTTTCAATTGTCTCCAGAATTATTTTGCTGTCTATGTCTTCGACATTTCTGTCCTTTATCATTTCATAGATTGGGACTGTTCCGAAGGGTACCGGGCACTCTGCAAGTAGTTTCTCGCGTATTTGGTCAAGGTCGCCACCGGTACTCAAATCCATAATCGCATCGGCACCGGCGTCCAGTGCCGCTTTCATCTTTTCGATTTCACCTTCCACCGAGCAGCGAATACTGCTCGTACCGATATTTGCATTTACTTTTGTAGAAAGTAATCGGCCTATACCGCAGGCCTTAAGATTAGCTTTGAGATGCAGCTTATTTGCCGGTATCACTAACCGGCCGGCAGCAAGCTCATCGCCAATAAGCTCAATACCAACATTTTCCGCCTCGGCTATGAATTTGACTTCTTCGCTAATTGCCCCGGTTCTCGCTATTTGTAATTGTGTAGCCATTATTTTAGGTTCCCCGTTAAAAATAAAAAAATCGCTCCCACTCTCGAAGCGATTCACTTTATTACTGTAAATTTCAATATCAGTCAATCACTTTCCTACGCAGGCATCTCATCAAATTCGTGATAATCCTGTTCAGGTTCAAAGGGTTTTTTCTCAGGCCTGCTTTTCAACAAAGCCACCCCTAGTGAACTGCATTCATTATATCTGATACTCCTCAACAGTCAAATTAATAACTGCATCTTCTTATTTATGCTGCCTGTTATCTTTCGCGCCGGGGTGTCTTTCGACGCCGTTGCAGAAAGACGTGAACTCCCTTTTTATTCGAGGTAACTATATCCGGCATAGTGTCACCATTGATATCGATAACCTCGAATTGGGTTCCAACACCGGAGTCGTCATCGATTATGTGCATTTTAAACTCGACTTTGCCTTTTTGTGGATGCCTTAACTCGAACCAATATAGCATAGCCGGGTCTTTTCCTCCGGGATCTTTACCCTGATGCGCAAAGTGACGTTTACCAGTTACCAGGTCTTTAATCCCGTCACCATTGATGTCAATAAGGCGTATCGCGTGCGGCTGTGAAAACTCTTTGGATATAAGATGCTGCTCGAACTGCGGTCCATCAGCCCCCCGGCGCTGCTCGAACCACCAGATACCGTAATTATGGGCCGAGCTTGTAATTATGTCGCCGTCACCGTCGCCATCCACATCATAAACGAGTATATCCGCACAATCCGGGCCGAGATTAGCGGGATGAAATTCCCAGTTGGTTTTGGTTCTCTCGCGAGGCGCTTCCCACCACCCTTCTTTTATGAGAACATCGTTTCGACCATCACCATTGACATCACCTACGCCCAGGCCGTGGCTATATTTCTTCGTACCCGGCGCGTCCGGACCCGCGGCGATAATGTGCATATCCCACAAGCCTTCCAGGTCATTCGGCACACCGAACCAGGCCATTTGGCCCTTTGGGCGAACGGCAAAGACCAGAACAGGCCGGCCGTCACCAAGCAGGTCAAGAAACAACGGCGTTTCGTTGCAGGCGCTGTTGACAACCATTCGTTTCTTCCAGTGGCCGGGTTTGTTCTTCGGGTTTTCATACCACCAGCACGGCTCACTGGGCATCCCGATGATAATCGAATCGACCCAGCCGTCGCCGTTTATATCCTGTGCAAAGTTAGCGAAGGTCTGGCTGTAGCCTTTTGAGCCGTCATACCGGCCAACGGTACGGACTTCGTGCATTTTCCATTTTGGGGCTTCGTACCATACATCACCCGCAAGGACGTCCGTTTTGCCGTCATGGTTGACATCCCCTACCGCAACTCCCTCGGCACGGAAAGTTGTATCCACAACGATTTTTCTAAAGCGCACCTGGCCACCTGCCACCGGGATGCTGCAGAAAAACGCTAATAAGACTAATAGAAATACCCATTTCGTTTTCATAATTACCTCCTGTTTCGACATTCGTTACGAAGTGCCTTTATTATAACTTATTGTTGTTTTGGGTAAAGAAATATTTATCTTTTGCTGCTAAGCAACAAAGGTGAATGCGGGCATTTACGGGTTAATATTCTTGAGCCGCCCTCGGTTACAAGAACATCATCTTCTATTCGCACGCCGAGTTTTCCGGGGATATATATACCCGGTTCAATAGTAATAACCTGGCCGGCTTCGAGCATGCCCTTGCTCTGGACTTTTATGAAAGGCGATTCGTGAATTTCCAGTCCCAGGCCGTGTCCTGTACCGTGACCATAGACGGGCAAATCGCTTTTGCTGATTACCTCTCGTGCGGCGGCATCCACACCTTTCATTTTGACCCCGGCCTTTATTATTTTTATCGCTGCCGCCTGGGCCTGCTCTACAACATCGTAAACTTTTTTATAAAAAGCAGTCGGTCTGCCAATTACAAAACATCTGGTAATATCGCTGCAGTAACCATTGTATTTAGCCCCGAAGTCAATCAGGACGGTATCTTTTTGTTTGAGCTTCTTTCCGCTCGGCTGATGATGGGGCCGGGAGGCATTTGGGCCAAATGCAACTATCGTCTCGAAGCTGCTTGTCGCACCGAGTTTGCGAATTTGAAAATCAAGCATCCCTGCCAACTCGCTTTCGGTCACGCCCGGCTTTATATAGCGGAGGGTCTTTTCGAGGGCTTGAGTTGCTATTAAAGCAGCAGCTTCTATGGTCTTGATTTCCATACCGTCTTTACTGCTTCGGATAGTTTCAATAACATTTGCAACTGACTTAAAACGAGCTTTCACATGTTTTTTCAATGCCCCGAAATCCGCCAGAGAAAGGGACTTTTCAACAGTTACCGCTTGCACCGATTTTAATTTTTTTACCAGTTTGTCTACTGCTTCAGCCATCAGGCTGGTACGCTCAACTATGATACAGTCCGGACATTCGCCCTGGGCTTGTTCGGTGTATCTGCTGTCGGTTAGAAAATAGACCTTCCCTTTGGTAATCGCCGCCCAGCTATCGTCACCCAAAAATCCGGTCGTGTAAGTCACATTGGCCGGCTTTGTTACTATAAGACAATCTATATTCCTGTTATTCAGCTCGCGGCGAATCGCCCTGATGCGTTTTTTTATTACATCTTTTTTCATATCTTCTATCGTCCCAGCCAATTCTTATCTTGCTTTATCTTCCCTGACAATACAGGCCCTCCGATGGATTACAGAAACAATTGATTAACAACAATATGAGCAAAAATAAAGTCTTTTTTGCCGGAATGTTTGGCTTCGCATGATTTTATTTTTATATTTTTAATAGAAAACAAGACCTTGTTGGGGAGAAACCGGTTGGCTACAAACAATTGTGCCGGGCTGTGGTGTTTTCCGCAGGGTAGAAAAACTGTTAGTAACAACTAATTTTACAAAGAAGGACGGCGGTCACCGTCCTTTTTTTATACCTTGTCATCGCTGCTTTTTGCCATTACAATGAGACAAGTCTTAATTGAAATCATTCTAAATTAGTAGCCAAATTATGATAATATTACCTTATCGGACAAGTATTTATCCGAGGCGAACACCATATACAAATTACGCCTTGATAGCCGTTAATGTGTTTATTTTTTTACTTACATATTACTCTCATATTAGTCCATCCACAGGTCCAGAGGCTCTTCGCCCCTGGATACAGCAATTTGAACTCACTTCAAATCGGCCTTATCTGTGGCAGTTTGTAAGTTACGCCTTCTTGCACGGCGGTTTTATGCATATTATCGGCAATATGTTCTTTTTGTACTTGTTTGGCAATAATGTCAACGACAAGCTCGGAAATATTGGTTATCTGTGTTTTTATTTAGCCGGTGCGGTATTCAGTGGCATAGGACATATTTTGGTTAGCGGAGGCAATGTTATTGGAGCCAGCGGGGCAGTTGCCGCGGTAACCGGCGCATACCTGGTGTTGTTCCCACAGACCTTGATAACCGTATTATATTGGTTCTTCTTCATTGGAATGTTAGAGGTTCCGGCATTATACTTTATCTTACTTAAAATGATTATAATCGATAATGTAATCGCCAGATACACACCTCAGGTTGCCTATGATGCTCATTTGGCAGGATATGCCTTCGGCATTGTTGCTATATTAGCTTTGCTCGCAACCGGTTTAATCGGCAGCAGCAGTTTCGACCTTTTTGCAATGATAAAACGATGGAATCGACGGCGTCAATATCGTGATGCGGTATCGAGCGGCCATGACCCCTTTAACGGCCGGGCAAAAACCAGACGGATAAAGGTCAAAGAGGCCAAAAGCCCCGCCGAACAACAAAAAGATGAAAAATCAAAAGAGCTTCGTAATGAAATCAGCAAGCGAATGAACGAACGCAATTTGCCGGCCGCAGCCGGACTTTACCTGGAACTTATGGGCCACGACAGCAAGCAGATTCTGCCCCGCCATCATCTGCTGGATATTGCCAACCAGCTCGCAGGTGATAACAAACCTGCCGAATCCGCTCAGTCTTACGAGCAGTTTCTCACTCATTATGGCATGTATGAATACGCCGAGCAAGTGGAGCTGATGCTGGGTATATTGTATTGCCGTTACCTAAATAAGCCTAACCTGGCGAAAAAATACCTTGAAGCAGCAGCCACAAAGCTCACCGACCCCGGCCAACTCAAAATGTGCCAGGATGAGCTTGACCGTTTAAAATCGTAGGGTGGTGGCTCTGCCCCACCAATGTCATTGCGAGCAAGCCAAATGTAGCAAGTTGACACAACTGTCATCCTGAGCGGAGCAAAGCGCGGCCGAAGGATCTATTCAAGTAGCTGCCCGAAGGGCCTCCGCAATTTTCCTATTTAATTTTTGCTTTTTGATTCTTGATTTGTAATTTCCTGCGAAATTGTCATCCCGACCGAAGTCGAGACATCTGGCATACAAAATTACATTTGTACACACGTAAAAAGGCAAGCCATCCAATCTGAAATTTGAAATCCTTTTTGTCATTGCGAGGAGCGAAGCGACGCGGCAATC
>JABMRO010000652.1 GCA_013202635.1 Planctomycetota bacterium | reverse complement strand
GTATCATTGACCTCATCAATGCGCCAGTAGTAAGTCGTACCGGGAACAAAGCCATCCGGATATGCAAATCCAGGGAAGCCGGCAACAAAAAACGTGTCTGTCTGATTGCCCTGGAATACGCTTTCAGCTCCAGCACTCACATCATCAAAATTGTCACCTAAGTACACATCGTGCGAGGCTGCATTACCTCCCGGCGACCAGCTCAGGCTTATCCACGTATCCTCATGGAGGGTACCGTTATCCGGAATTGGACTATATGCATTTGGTCGAGCCGCCAGCTTTCTTATCTCGGCCGCCGACAACGCTCGGTTGTAGATACGAACCTCGTCCATCAGGCCCTCAAAATAACCATATGCCATTCCGCCAAAGTGGATGGGCGCATTTACCACTTCTCTTGGGGAAGTAAGGCCTGTTCGAACGGCGATACCATTAAGATAAATTGTCGGCTGTTTGTTGTCATAAACGATCATGATGTGATTCCAATCATTTCCTATATCAGCCTGGTAAACGGCAGTTGCAGGCATATAGTTACTGCCATGCTCAAAAACTAAAATGCCATTTGTTCCGACAGATAGTCCGGCTCCGCCATCTGTTTCCCCTCCATGTTGCGGGTCGAATGCATATCTTTGATTATTTACTCCACCCGTGCCCGAGCTCGATTCCGGATCAATTTCGTGAGTAGCCGACGTTTTCAGCCATCCTCCGAAACTGAATGTATCAGTTGGTCTTCCATTAGCTCCTACGGTAACATCATCATCGATTCCGTCAAAGCCTAAAGCGTATCCTGTTTGACCGGTTTGCTGGTAAAGTACGCCCTGGACAGATGTGCTGTCATTATGATTATCGCTCTGGTCATATAATGTTCCGCTTGCTTCCTCAAATTTCCACCAGCCGACAAGACCCGGGTCAGCGCCTTTGGCTGCGCTTGTCAGAATCAACGCCAGCACCAAAATAAGACAGCCCGAACAAATCAATTTTTTACACATAATTAGTCCTCCTTCATAAATATAAGTTGTTGATTGAAATGTAAAACATCTTCATTGCAAAGCACAAAGTTCCCGTTCCAGCTTTGCCTCTTGTGTAATAACTCATCCTCTATTCGTAAAACTACAAGAATTGTGCCCGTTAGATGACCTCAAAGCCACAGATGTCCGGCTGTCCAGGTACAAACTTTACTGTCTTTTTTATACCAAATCAGCCGCTTTCACGTCAAGGATAATTTTTGGATTATTAAGAGGCGTGTGTTTTTGTTAGGATATTGCAGAAGTGTGGAAGGCAACTATAGATTGCTTATTTAGCTTCGTTTACCAATATATTAGTCACCATAAAGCTTGCTGTGTTCTACCTGCTCGGACTGATTGTGGTATTAGTGAGGAAAACACAAAGCAATTTTGCAAAACTCCGGTTAATATGTGAAATTTTAGTATAAATTTGATAGAATGATGCATTGGAAGGTTAAGGTTTTAGAATGTTGCTGAAGGACTTATTTGGGAAATATCGGAAATGAGAAAGAGTTCAATGGGAAAGTATTCTGGGAAATATTTCATACTTGTGTGTGTGCTGCTGGCAGTGGGAGCTTTTATGGGCGGGCGGAGCTTTGCTGAGACGGGTGATTTTTTGTCTCCGATTTCTGTCATCGCCGGAGTCGATGGTAAAGAGCTTTATATTGCCGAGGCCACTGCCAATCAAGTTGCGGTTTTTGATATTGCATCCAGCAAAGTTGCCAAAGTGATACCCGTTGGTGAAAATCCTGTCGGTCTTGATATTTCTATCGACGGGAGCAAGCTTTATGTCACTTCTGCAGTGCCTGCAGGTAAGGTGCAGATAATTGACGTTCGGGAAGGGAGTGTGACTGACAGTATCGCTGTGGGCCATACACCGGTTGCGGTTGTTGAAAGCACGGACGGCAAAACGCTTTATGTGTGTAATCAGTTCAATAACAACATCGGCGTTATTGACCTTAGTTCAAAAAAGCAGGTCGCTGCCATTGATGTAGTGCGGGAACCTGTTGCCGCGGCTCTTACTTCGGACGGCAAAATCCTGCTGGTAGTCAATCATCTTCCCGCGGGGCCCGCCAATGCCGATTATTGTGCTTCGGTTATATCGGTAATCGATACGGTTGCAAAGATGGTAATTAAGAATATCGAACTTCCGAATGGCAGCACGAATGTCCGCGGGATAATAATCTCGCCGGACGGCAGGAATGCTTACGTTACACACGTGCTTGCCCGTTATCAGTTTCCAGTTACATACCTCGAAAAGGGCTGGATAAACACGAATGCGATGACCATTATCGATGTGCCGGAGCAAAGGTTCGTCAATACCGTACTGGTTGATGACGTTGACCTCGGCGCCGCCAATCCCTATGGTGTTTCCTGTACGGCCGACGGCAAGAACATCCTGATAACCCATGCCGGCTCATATGAGCTAAGTGTTATTGACCGCAAAGGACTCCATTCACGGCTGTTACCAGCAGGCTCGGCCAGAAAGTTTACCTCGGAAATCCATTCAGGAGGCGGTAGTAAACTGTTCGAGGCTTCGTATTCAGCGGAAGATGTGCCGAACGATCTTACTTTTATGGCCGGCATTCGTCGAAGATTGAAACTTGATGGTATCGGGTCCCGCGGTTTGGCTGTTATCGGGACGAAGGTGTATGTAGCGGAGTATTTCACAGACAGTATTGGTGTAGTCGATATAGACCCGCTTGCTCAGCTCGCAGTTCAATCGATACCTCTTGGGAAAACCAGAACTGCAACATTTCTCCGCAAGGGTGAGGTACTCTTTAACGATGCTTCGCTTTCCTATCAGATGTGGAACAGTTGCACGAGCTGCCATACCGGAGATGGACGTGCAAGTGCGTTGAACTGGGACTTGTTAAACGATGGAGTAGCCAATCCCAAGAATATCCGAAGTATGCTCCTGGCACATAAGACTCCGCCTGCTATGATTACCGGCGTTCGCGCAAATGCCGAGGTTGCAGTCCGGAGCGGCATTCGCTACATTCAGTTTGCGGCTACTAGTGAGAGGAAGGCACAGGCTATAGATGCTTACCTGAAGTCTCTTAAGCCGATTGCCAGTCCGTATCTTGTCAACGGTAAACTGAGTAAAGCAGCCGAGAATGGCCAAAAGCTTTTCAGTAAGACCGGCTGTGTGGTATGTCATTCACAGCCGCTTTATACCAATATGAGCAAATATGATATAGGCACGAGTACAGAACAAGACGACAATAAGGAGTTTGACACACCTACGCTGATAGAAGTATGGCGAACGGCCCCTTATCTGCATGATGGAAGAGCTGTGACAATAAAAAACGTTTTGACAAAATTTAACCAAGACGATAAACATGGACGCACATCGGAGCTGACCGATGAGGAAATCGAAGAGTTAGCTGCGTTTGTGCTTTCGTTGTAAACCGCAAGCCTTATCCTTTTTCTCCTGTGGTTTTCTCAATATATTGATAGACACTTTTTTCAGTTGAGTGGGAATCAAACCTGTTCAGGAACGACAAAAGGTTGTCGGTAATTACGCGACAGATATTTATTGGCTTGCTCGCTGAAATTGCCGACGAATCTTTCTGTTTTGGAATCCATGCTCAACCAGGGCCCAAGAATCCGCGGGGTCTTTTGTACGTCCACGACATTGAGTAAGATGTGTTCCTGGAAACGCTCGAATGAATCTTGCAATTCTTTGTTTGATTTGGTCGATTCTATTACTTTATCTCGTGAGGCGGTTTGTCCGAGCCTGTAAGAAATATTTCCCATATGACATAAGGCAGTGGAAAGATGACCTTCGAGGATATCGGCATTGAGGTCGCTGACTTTGCGGCTGCGGACCGCCTTGATAAAGTTTGCATGGTGACTGCCGCCGCCAGTTACCTTAAACTGCCTTATCTTTTTTCCGTTATTGTCATACGCCCAGCCACCGGCGAAGTAACCGTTTTCGCATTCGATTGCCATATACGCACGGGTATTTCGGTAGGTCGAATCCATGGCCGGATCGCCCTTCTTACGGGGCAGGTTGCGCATTTCAAAGATAATCGGAGCCGGTTTATAATCCCAAATGGCAACCTGGGTATTTGGAGTTTCTCGGTCATCGTCCCAGAGAAATTTTCCTCCGAAACTCATCACACGCGGTGCCAGCGAGTTATAGCCTAATATCCAGCGGCAGAGGTCCATAAAATGTATGCCGTTGTTACCTAAATCACCGTTACCGTACAGCCATTGCCAGTGCCAGTCATAATGCAGGTTCTTTCGCATAAGCGGCTTCATCGTTGCCGGCCCTGTCCAGAGGTTATAGTCCACTGTTTCGGGAATTGGCTGAGGGCCATTGACTTTACCGATACTTCCGCGCGGACTAAAGTAATAACAGCGTGCCCTTAAAATCCTGCCGAGCTGACCTCGCCGGATATAGTCAAATGCCTCCCTTAGCCCTTCGTCGGAACGGCGCTGGGTGCCTACTTGTACTATTCGATTGTATTTTCGAGCGGCTTCGACCATCTTTCGGCCTTCCCAGATATTGTAGGAG
>JABMRO010000651.1 GCA_013202635.1 Planctomycetota bacterium | reverse complement strand
TCGCGGGAAACGGCGGTAACGGTTGCGTTGGTTTTCGCCGCGAGAAATTCGTGCCCAAGGGCGGACCCGACGGCGGCGACGGGGGCAGAGGGGGTAATGTTTATTTCCAGGCCGTCGAGAATCTCGACACCTTAATTGATTTTGCCGGTAAACATCGTTGGCGGGCTCAGAACGGCCAGTCCGGCTCAGGAAGAAACAAGTTCGGATCGGACGGACAGGACCTCATTATCAAAGTTCCGCCGGGCACACTCATTTACGATACCGACCTCGATTTGCTTCTCAAAGACATGAACGAGGTCGGGCTCAATGTATGTGTCTGTCGTGGTGGAAAAGGTGGAAGAGGTAATAAGTCCTTTGCGTCATCGACAAATCAGACCCCCAGAGAGACCGAACTTGGCAGGAAGGGCCAGGAGAGAAATATCCGGCTGGAATTAAAACTCATCGCCGACGTTGGCTTAGTTGGTATACCGAACGCCGGTAAAAGCACGCTTATCTCCCGCTGCTCAGCGGCAAGACCCAAGATTGCGGACTATCCGTTCACCACGCTCGAGCCGGTACTTGGCATCGTCGAATTATCCGGCTATCGCCGGTTTGTTATGGCAGACATCCCCGGCCTTATCGAAGGGGCTCATACCGGAGCAGGCCTGGGCTACAAATTCCTTAAACACATAGAAAGAACTGCAATACTGGCTCACATTCTCGATATAATGCCGACCGATGGCTCCGACCCTGTGGAAAATTACAATGGGATTCGCCACGAGTTAGAGCAGTACAGCAAGGCCCTGGCTCAAAAGCAGGAAATTATCATCGCCAACAAAACAGACCTCGACCCGGATGGAAAGATAATAGAAGACCTCAGAAAAAAGCTGAAAAAAGAGATTCACCCAATCTCAGCAGTTACCGGCTCCGGCATAAAAGAGTTGAGCGAATTCTTATGGCAAAAAGTCAAAGAGCTAAAAAGTTTATCCTGAGCGATGTCGAAGGGCCAATCTTAACAAAAAGCGCAAAAAAAAGGCCGAGCTAAAGTAAGACCGGCCTTTTGTGACATACTATTAAACTTATGGTCGTGACGTGCGATTAGTGAAATACCCATCGTTCACGGCGGCCAAGAACCGGCCGAACTTTGAATGATTTCAATTGTTGTTGGACTTCTTTTCCGTTTTTCTCAATTTCAATAGTACAGAGTACATGTTGACAGTTTGGGAATAGTTTACTCGGCTTGGCAGGTGGAGTAGGTTCGTCTATAGAAACTATACGAACAACTTTTAACTTTCCCCACCCCTGCTTAATTTTCTTAGGTGATAGTACTCCCGAAATTTGGGCTGCTTTGGTGTAGTCCTTAACAATCAGAGCCTCTAAGAATTCACGAACTACCTTAGTAGCAATCTCTTCGTTAGAAAGATTACTCTGTGCTAAGCCAACATCTTGTACCCTTGTATCAATGATTTTAATGTCGCCAGGAACTTCATCATCCAGACTAAACACATTGGCGCCTATCGGGATGTTGTAGTCGTGATACTCCATCACACCCTGATATTTGTATTCACCGTTTTTTAATTGGAACCACTTTAAGCTTGTGACGAGGTTAGTGGCCTGGTCGACGAACAAAACAAAACGCATTGTATTGCCCCCTAATCCTGTGGCTGTTACAACAATTGGCTCAGCTTTACTGGCGGGCTGCTCAATTTCTATCTCTACTTCGCCTTTTGCCTGTCGCTCATATAATCGTTCGACAGTCAGCCTTGGGTTTTCCCTCCTTGCCATTGTGAGCACTCTGGCAGTGTAAATTTCATCATTAAATGTAATCAAGAAGTTTCGCTTCTTGTTCAATATTTGTGTTTTGTCTTTATTCCACACTACTATCTCCCCACCAGCCATCCATTCAGACCAGTTAATTCGCACATTCGTTGCCTGTCCGGTCTCGTCAAATTCAAGCCAGCACTCTTTTGCCACGTCACCATGTGATGAGTCAAAGTATCTAAGGTGAAGGTAACGCATAGTGCGGTTAGCTTCGATAGTTTGCTCAATGGCGTAAACAGTGGTAACCGACTTGTCCAAAAAGATTATTGATAGTACTATCGCTATAATTATCACCGCCGCAGCGGCTAATTGTGTTATTCTGTTTTTCATAATAGTTTCTCCGGTATATGCCAATAGATGGCTGATTCGTCCCGCCCAAGTGTGCTGTTTGGAACGGTCGGGCAAAGAAGCCATCAGCTTTTGGCGAAGGTGATTATGATTTTGCTTAAACGGCTCATATACTTTATTCAAATCTTTATCCAACGGCGTTTTCATCGGATATTCTCCTGTTCTTTAAGCATTAACTTTTCCAGGCGTTTGCGTGCCCTTTCGAGGACACTATAAAATCC
>JABMRO010000650.1 GCA_013202635.1 Planctomycetota bacterium | reverse complement strand
CATCCTCAAGCAGAACATCAACTTCAACCGTCGGATTGCCGCGGGAATCGAGTATTTCTCTGGCCGCTATGTCAACTATCGCTGTGAACATTACAAATTCCTTTCTTTAAGTACGAAAATTATCAGAAGTACACTATTTCTGCCAGAGATTACCGACTTTTATCAACAACGTCAAGATTTGTTTGGTGAAGTTGCTGCTGTATCACTTGTGAAAAATAATTTTTTTGTCGCATTTTTGGTCTTTATCCGCTCTTAATAGTAGAAGCGCTTCAAAAAGGAGACTCTGTAGTGCAGACAGATGCTGAATTGGTAAACGCCGTCCTGAACGGTGAAAAGCATGTATTTGCCGAGCTTGTGAGACGTTACGAACGGCCGGTGCGCGGGATTGCTCTGGACGTATTGGGCAACTATCACTCGGCTACCGACGTATCACAGGATGCTTTTGTAAGGGCTTATGAACGGCTGGCCGGGCTGCGAAGGCCTGAATCTTTCGGACCATGGCTGATGAAAATAACCCGCAGATGCGCGCTGGATTCGGTTCGGCGGAGGCCGAAAGAGATTCGGCTGGAAACAAAAATCTCCGCGGTGATTGAAAACCCGAACGGCCAGCTTGATGAAGACAAACAGAGACTTTTAGCCGCAGTTGTGAAATTGCCCAAGGCTGAAAAGCAAGCCGTGATGCTTCGCTATTTCGGCGACAACAGCGTTAACGACGTCGCTGAGATACTTGGCCGAAGTACCGGCACCGTAACAAAACAGCTTTCGCGGGCACGAACTCACCTGCGAAAGATATTAGAGAGGTCGGAAAAATGACCACCGAAAAAAACATAGAGAATAAATTGGAAGAATTAGCTCAGGCAATCGCCCCTGACGAGACGCTTATTGAGAACGTAATGAGCCGTATCGACACTAAATCGACTGCCAGCCCTTCTGCTGTCACCATACAAAATATCTGGAGAACAATTATGAAAAGCCCAATAACAAAATTCGCCGCCGCAACGGTGATAGTTATTGCGGTTCTCATCGGTATTCATCCATTTAATGGTTCTCTCAATGGAACAACCGCAGCATACGCAAAGGTTAAAGAGAAGATAAAAAATGTACCCTGGATACATATCAGTTATACAGGATATATCCTGGATGAGATAGGAAATAAGAAATCTGAAGAAGGCCAGCTAGACACCGAAATATGGTACTCTTTCAAGTCACAAATTGTGATACAGAAGTATCCCAGCGGTCTCATTGAATACTGCGATTACGCCAATCAAGAAGTTCGTACCTATAATCCAACCTCAAAAAGGATTGTTATTACAGCTTTATCCAGTAAAAAATTTCCGGTAGAGGCAGATACACCCTGGAGCTGGTTAGAAAGGAACATTCAGCGAATGATGCCATTCGGTGGTGAAGTTACACGAAAAACAGGACAATACGATGGACAAGAGGTTGAGGTATTTGAGATAGTTTCAGCGGTTAGGCCCAATATGGCATCAATTCAAGGAAAGATATTTGTCGATATGGCAACATCTTTACCTATCGCTGAAGAAAGGAAATATATAAATACAGAAATCGGCAAGCCACAGCGCATTGAGACAGGAACATTTGATTATCCCGAGCATGGACCGGATGATATTTATGCGATCGGATTACCGAGAGATACACCAATTGTAAACAGTCTCCCACTGCCATCGTGGTGGGATATAAAACCGGTCTCTCAATCTCGTCGCCTGAAAGCACCGGAGAGGTATATTGCTATCGTAACCAGTGAGCTTTCCATTTTGGGTTCACCAATAAGTGACGTAGAAGTTTGCTACACTGATGGCGAATATTCGAGGGAAGAACGACATCACATGTTTCAGCCCGGACCTGTCGGTGTCCAGTGGCGACAGCAAGCAGCTGAAATAGGAAATACTTTTGACTCGATACTAAAATGGTCACAGGCATGTAAAGCTCACGGACCGATATCAATCTCTATCTACGACGGGAATTACTATTACAATTCTCGTCGCGAATATGACGGGATATGGAAAACAACAAAGCAGATAATAAAAGGCAGAAAATGGACAGCAGGTGATTTTTGGCACATATGTCCTATAGCGGAAATTGGTTGGCCTGAGATTAGAGGCTATGCCGACGTATTACAGGATGATTATGCAAAGCAGAATGATTTAATTTGCATTGAAGAGCTATTACAAGGGTGGCGAAGACAGGGAATTGTGTTACCTCGGCGAAAGCGGTATTATCTTAATCCTCAGCGCGATTATATCTGCCAAAGACTTGAAATCGAGAGCGTATATCCTGCCCACTGGCAGGATGATGATAGTTGGCTTGAAGGTGTTGATCCTGCAAGTATTCCAAATGAATATTCCTCTACTATCGAAGTGACGGAATTTTCACAATCCCAGACAGGTCACTGGTACCCGAGAAAAATTAAAGAACCTGGTAAGACAAGGACAGTATATCTTGAAACCGACCCGGAGTTTCCTGAAGGGATTTTTGAACCAGAGAATTTACCAAAGTAAATTTCCTGAGCAAGCACAACGCTCATTATAAAGGCCGGATAAAAATGTCCGGCCTTTTTTGTGCTGGAATTGGGGTTTTTGCGGAATTCTGAGAAATTTTTGAAAAATTCTGTAACTTTTCGCAGTGGACTGCGTCTATTAATACAGGAACGGCAATTATGGGACGTTCCTGCGGGGCAACTTTTAGAAAAAAGCCCTGGGCAAAAAATGATAAGAATTAAATCCTACTTCACCCCCCTCCTCCTTATAAGGCCGATATCCACAGGGTCGGCCTTTTTTTATTTTATTGCCCGGAAACACGGCAGAGATTATCATATCAGCCTATGAGAATTCCACTGACAAAATATGGCTGGCCTCAGGTGGTTATCTTCCCCGCGGCGTTACTTGCGGCAATGATTGCGATTGCGCTGGGCACAACGGCCGTTTTACCCCCCTGGGTCATCATTTCGATAGAATTGCTTTTAGGGGCCATTTTGATATGGGTTTTGTGCTTTTTCCGCGACCCTGAGCGCAGTTG
>JABMRO010000649.1 GCA_013202635.1 Planctomycetota bacterium | reverse complement strand
GAGGTCATCAATTACGCCACCATTTTCTGCAAGAAGGTAGCCGTAGGAACATGCGCCAGGTTTGAGCGAGGATACTGACTGCGTAACCAGGTATTCCAGGTCAGATTCAGCGGCAGTGCCGCTAATTTCAAAAATGCCCATATGACATGTATCAAATATGGAAGCACATTCACGCGTATGAACATGCTCCTGTATAATACCGCGACCTTGCCCGCCGGCCGGCAGGTACAGCAAAGGCATAGTCCACCCGGAAAAATCAACCATGCGGGCGCCCAGCGCAACATGCTCTTCATAAAGCGGAGTTTTCATTATTTTCGATTTCTTTTCTAACCACTATCCAAACATATTTGAAATTTTGACAGAATAAACAGAATTTTTTTGATTTTCTCTCTCATTATTCCGTACATTTTGTTAATTCTGTCAGAAATTCTTCTCTTCTTTTGTTTGCCTGCCCGAGCCGATGGCTCGTGTCGGCCAGGGACTCATTAGTCTAAAATCGGCAATCGGAAATCAAAAATTTTAGACCTTTACTGGCGGTTCCTGTTCAGGGAAACGTTTTCCTATTTCCATTATACGAGAAAGCGGCATAAGCCCATCAGTTGCGCTAACATTAGCGAGGCAGGCTGCTGCAGCACAGTTGCCGATCTTTATGGCCTTTTCGTAATCCCAACCTTCATGTATTCCATACAGCATACCTGCGCAAAAAGCGTCTCCAGCGCCAACCGAACCATTAATATAATTCGTTGGCAGAGCAAGCGACCCGCGAGATATACGGCAGCCATCGCGACTGCGAAGGTAAACGCCTTCAGGCATGTGGACAACCACCATATCCATATCCCCGAATTCATATAACGCCTCTACAGCATCTATAACCGCCGATCCATCCAGCCTGCCGTCGGCTGATCTAACACTTTTGCCTGTTGTTTTGCCAGCCTCAATTTCATTCAAGATAAGATAATTTGTATAGCGCAGTGCAGCCGGAACAATCCGCTGAAAACGGTCGCTTTCTTCACTTACAACATCAACACTGGTTTTTATGCCGGCATCCTGAACATGCTTGAGAAGCCTTGCCGCTACTGTGCCATAGGTATCATCAGGCTGATCCAGGCGGTCAAGCAGGAGCAGATAGCCAAGATGAAAAATTCTGCACGAGAGGGTTGAGACAGGTACATGCTCAATTCCAAAGCCGGCATTAGCGCCGCGGCAATGATAAAACACACGAACACCCGATCCGATCTCTGTCATGACATCCGTATATGATGTTACTGCGCCTTCTATTGTGGCAATCGCAGAAACATCTATATTATGAGAACGGCAAACCTGCATGACAAAATCCTTGCCGCTGTCGCTGCCCAGGACGCCAATACCAATAAGCGGGAAAGACGCATTCATACGAGCCAGGCCGACCAGCACGTTAAAGGGGGCGCCACCTGTACCAAGCGTTTCTGACTTAATATTACCCAGCATGCCGAGGCCAGGTAAATGGTCAACCATTTTCACGTGATCAACAATCCAGTTTCCGGCACAGGTAATACCATTGAGCTTGTGAGAACATTCTGGCATCGGAATTCCTTTCAACTCGATAATCTTACTATTCAGCACCAAAGGCACAGCCTGCCCGAGACGACGCTCGGGCAGGCTGTGCCTTTGGTGCTTTGTGCCTGAGCAGTTATCAATAATTTTTTGAGAGTTCCCGTAGTTGTTTTAGAGAAAAAACCGGCCCATCACAGCAGACATATTTACTGCCGATATTACACCGGCCGCACTTACCAATACCACATTTCATTCTCATTTCCAGAGAATTGAGAATTCTTTCCGGAGAAAAGCCAAGAGCCAATAAGACATCTGTACATGTTTTTATCATTATGCCCGGGCCGCAGACAAGTGCGTATGTTTCTTTTGACAAGGGCGCCATTTCTTTCAATACAGCTGCAGCAAAGCCTACTTTGTGAGACCAGCCTTTTGCCGGACTGTCAATTGTCTGGACAATAGCGACATCCTTTCTTTCCAACCACTCTGCAATGTCATTTTTATAAAGAATCTCGCCAGGGTCCCTGGCAGCAACCAGCATTGTCAATTTGCCGTAATGACTACGGTTTTGCTTATGAAGCACATACATAGCAACTGACCTCAAGGTTGTCAGAGCAAAGCCGCCGCCCAATAGAAGTATATTTTGAGTCTCAAGGTCTTTCATTGGATAACCATTGCCGAACGGGGCACGCAAACCGATCTTTGCACCCTCTTCAAGATTATGGAGCGCAGTTGTTATTATCCCTTTTTTATATCTTTTTACTGTAACCTGAACCATGCCCTTATCCATTGGCGATGATGCGATTCCAAAAGGAGCCTCCCCTACTCCGTCAATGGAAACCATTGCGAACTGGCCGCATACGAACATGAAGGTCTTCGCGTCTTCCTGTTTATCAAAGACAAGATCAAACGTTTTTAAATCTTTTGCCTGGTTTTCAATCACAATTTTTTTTATTGTGACCGGCATGGGCAGATAAGGATTGCTGTTTTTTTTCAACCTTTCACTCCGCACTTCCGAGTTGTTCTATAACTTCCAATATGTCCATACTCGCGGGGCAATTCCTGATGCACCGCCCGCATCCGACGCATGCGGAAATGTCATAATTCTTCACAAAATAATTGAATTTATGCATGATCCTGTGGCGCATTCTTTCCCTGTTAGTTGGTCGCGGATTATGGCCTGAAGCTTCGAGAGTGAAACGAGGAAACATGCAACTATCCCAATTTCTAACGCGCCTGCCTTTGCCATCTGCAGCTTCGTCTTCAATATCAAAGCAATGACAGGTTGGACACAGATATGTACAAACACCACAGCCCAGACATTTCTCGTGTATCTCAGACCAGATCGCATGGTCAAGTATACCATCAAGCTTTTCAGCCAAACCATCCAGTTGAACATGCGGTTTTATTTTACTTTCCGCTCCGCTTTGAAGTTCGTTTGCGATCGCAAGGTCCTTTTCTTCAGGCTCCTGCATGCCGGAAATCTCATTAAGCATGATATTGCCCTTGTCTGTTACAGGCTCAAGAAGAAATTTCTTTCCAAGATCAACGAGAAAGAGATCTGACCCGGCTTTTGAAAACGGGCCAGGGCCGACCGATGTACAAAAACAGCTCATCTGCGGATTGCTGCATGCCAGACTGAAAATTGTTGTGTTCTTCCTCTTCTCAACATAATACGGGTCTTTGT
>JABMRO010000648.1 GCA_013202635.1 Planctomycetota bacterium | reverse complement strand
GGCCTGACCATATCATCAATAACCCTCTTGATTTCTTTACCCTCGGGTGACAGATAATAGACATGTTCGCCGTCCTGTTCCATATTATCTCTGCGCCCATAGCGAGGGTCGGTGAAATAAATTCCTCCTTTAGGGTCAATCCACAGGTCGTTGAGACTGTTGAACGGTTTACCTCGATACTCCTCGGCCAGAGCTTTAACCTTACCTTGTGGATTAATTGACACTAATCTCCGTCCGCCTCCTTCACATACCAGCAGGTTGCCCGTTTTATCGAAGAACAGGCCGTTGGCTCCGCCTGAGTTTTCACGAAAAACCGACAGCTTGCCATCCAGTGACCACTTGTGAATTCGATTATTGGGGATGTCTGTGAAAAAGACATTCCCCGCAGCGTCGGAGGCTGGTCCTTCAGTGAAACTAAAACCTCCCACAAGTTTTATTACCTGCGCCCTGAGAGCCACAACACTTTGTTTTTCGCCGCTGTATCCAGTTGCCGCTGCTGCTAATAACAAAAACGCCGTTAAACAATAACATGTTTTCTTCATTTGAGTACCCTTTCCCTTATTAAACAATCTTGCCAAATTTATCATCCTTCGTCTATTTAGTTGGTTTTGGTAATTTCGGTGTAATTTCAAACGTATCACTGTCCAGGTCAATAGTAACCTGTGTTCCATCGGCGAAAGTGGTCCGTTGTTTTCGATAGGACTCATCCAGAAATTCGTGGTTTGTCATTTCCGACAAGCCGACTCGTTCATGCAGGGCGGACATCGTACGCACGCGGACTAATTCCTCTTCTGCGGGACTAAGCGAAAGATAGGGAAGCCCCGCATTGGCTAAGCCATGTAAATATCCGAGGTCGTTTTCAGGAATCCCCCAGGCGCCTTTTCCGAGCGACCAGGGCAGCAGCAGTGCATCGTGATATACGAGGTTGAAAAGCGGCACAGGTATTCCCATCGCCGGGCCGCGTCCTGGATTCGGCACCAAAGCGTAAGGGCCGTGATGAACCAGATCCAGATGTGGAACAGCCCAGTCGGCCGGCTCTTCAGAGCTTACAACACCTCCGTTCGCACGAATGAAATTCAGGCATATGCCGCGATATTTCAGACAATCAATACGGCTGACAGGGTGCTCCGGATTATAACATTCGTCCGGAGGCACAACAGCAAAAACATCAAGATAAGCGCCGCGTACTTTAACACCATGACTGAGCAGAGACAGGTAATTCTTTTTTACGTGCCCCAACGCCAGCGAAGAGCACAGTATAGACTGCTTGCCGCCATACCATGTACTGCCATGAGGGCGATTTCCTTTTCTATCGAGGATTGTATGGCGCCGGTCATATGATTTTGCATCAAGATAGTAGTCCCTGTATTGGTCGTGGATTGCAAAAACATAGCCTATCTGGTCACAGGTATCGGCAAGATTCTTCATGCCTTCCCAGCCGCCCGCATCAGGACAGGGAGGAATGATATCAGGATGCAGATTGTCATATCCTCGAAAACCCCATCCATCCAGATGAACATAGGCACGCTTTACCCCTTTGCCCGACAATCGACGAAGCTGTTTGGCACGCTTCTCGAAGCTGACCACTTGATGGTTCTTAGCCGGGTCATCTTTATGATAATAGCTGGATTCAGGCTGGATGTGATACAGGATGCTGGTGTGAACTACCGGAGAGCCAATTAGTTTCCCAACGAGAGGATTTCGGGCGATTTTCTCCTTCAGGGAGACAAAATGACCTGTCAGGCGGACATGGCGGCGGTATCGCTTGGCCAAATCGACATAATTTGCGTTTTCGAAAAAACAAAGTCTGACTCGTCGCGGATACGCCAGTTTCCCCAGAGAGTGAATCCACCGTAATTCTATTTTGGTCGGGCCTCCGGCTGGATGTCTGAAACGACACCCGCCGTCTTCAGGTGTTTCGAGCAAAAAGAGCATTGCAGATTTGTCTTTTTGATGGCCCCACCACGGCATGTATAAGCCGCGCCCGTAAGTAACTGTATTATACAGCCAGACCTTCTCGGCCCAATCTTTCGGAAGCAGCATACCCTGCATAAAGGGAACCACTGTATAATCAAAGCAATCGTCAGCCACGGCATGAGGCCAGAAACATTCCAGAATCGTTGTGGTTTTCTCGGCGGCAATTAATTCACAAACAAGCTCTTCATCATCTCCTTCAAGGCAGATGAAAAGCTGGATTTGAACATCTAACTTTTTATCTTTAAAGGCAAAGTCTTCCAAAGCAATTTTGATTCCGGTTTTGAAGCCCGTTTGATATGACGAGATTTCCTTTTTACCGGCATCGGCAAGGCGCAGCGACAATCGCACCCCTGAATTCTCAACGATAAGGTCACCGGAAAATGAGGATATCATAGACCATCTCCTGCTCCCGGCATAAACTGTCATTTGCAAGTCCGAGGGATTTAGCTCTATTCGATTTTTCAATCCCTTAATAGTCCACTTTTCTTCTTCCTGGAGTACCTGAACTTTTGGGCTACCCCAATTGTCCTGTTGAGCCGCTGATGTGGTCGAGTCTGCTGGGAAAAAGCACAGAGTAATAATGAATAATAGCCCAATGGAAAGAGAGAATGCTTTTTTCTGCCTTTTGTTTACCATAAAACCATGTCTCCAAACACATGTAAATAAATCACTCCTTATTTTAGCAATCGCCGCAATTGGTCAAGCAATTGTGTGCCTAATCTGGAGCGTGCCAATTCACCGGAACCGCGAAGGCGAACCTTTCGGCTTTCCATACGGCCATCAGATAATTTGAAAGCAACGTTTACATAGGCCGCTCCGTTTTCATCTCGCCACGCCTCCCCGACTGCAATAGCCAATTGGCTATCAGCCACATCAGCCGTTGCCCTTGCTATTTGCTCTATCTGTTGTATGCGGGATACGCCGTCAGTCCGTTTATCATTTTGCACACCAAGCAGGCGGCGCAGCTTCTCCATAGTCGGCGCAATGTATGCCCCGACTAATACCCTGTGCTCACTGTCTGCCTCGCTCATTGCCGCAGCCAGACTGCCACCGCTGCCTACTTCCGCCAGCGACAGCGTTGCGCCGTGCGCTTCAAGCAGCCGAACCACATGCCCCTCCAGCGACGTCTCATCGTCCGCATAGGCATTTTCACCGAGGTGCTTCAGAATCTTTCGTTTCAACTCCTGTAGCCGTTCTCTATCCTGTGCTGTATCGTTTGGAAGCGAAAAGGTAAAGTCCACCCGGCTGCCCTGGAACTGCGAGGAAACTATAATGTCGGATGCCAGCGGCACATGTTCTCTTAACGTCTGGGAAATCTGGGACTGACCAAGGCCCACGAACCGCAATGTCATTGAACACCCGGGCAGTCGTGTTCCAAAACGCTGCTTTAGATACGGCACAAGTTCATCGCTGACCATGGCCTGCAATTCACGCGGCGGTCCCGGCAGCGCTACTATAACAGCCTCGGCCGATTCGAAAACCAGACCAAGAGCCGTTCCATTGGAATTCTTCAGATATGTGCCTCGCGTTGGCACCTGGGTCTGCCGTCGCAGGTTCGAGCGAAGCTGAGCAGGTGATACACGGAAACGTTGCGCCATCTTCTCCAGCACATCCGGGTCTTCTTTTAATGTGATTGCCGTAAATTCACTGAGCGCCTCACGGGTAATATCATTCTCTGTTGGACCAAGCCCCCCTGTAACAATAACCAGGGCAGCTTTGTCTGTTGCATAGCGAAGCGCCTCTTTGAGGTCGGCCTGTTTGTCATCGACGCTCATCGAGCCGACACATTCCAGGCCTAACGGATGGAGGGTTCGGGTGAGAAAATAGGTATGACCATCCGGATAGACGCCCGACAGCAGCTCCCCGCCGGTAACTATAACCATATATTTCGTGGGCTGACCTGTTGAGAACTTAACGAACCGGCTAATCCAGTAGCTTGTACGATCCAGGTAGTACTCGGGATAATGAGGTGTATAGTCGAGATATTTGAAGTCCGGAATCTCTTTGGCAATTGCCGGTTCGATCTGTGTACCCTCATGCCATTCGTTAAAGCTGGTGATACTGACGATTTGTGGATGGACAGCGATTGCGGCGGCAAATTCACGGTCGTAATAAGCACCGGTCCGGCGGTCTCTGGTATTAACATTGTTCCACGGCCGAATACGCAGGTCAACGTATCCCGGGCCGACAGAGGGAATAAATAGCTTGTTGTTTTGCCTTGCCCATTCTGCAAGCACAGGCCAGTTTTCGATAGTGGAGCCATAGGTAAAGCCATCGGTTGCGAAATAGGTGTAGTAGCCGTCGAAGTTTCCTTCGGTCATAAAAGCCTGCTCGTGCTCTTTCACCCATAGGCCGATGACCACAGAATCATATCTGGTATTTCTAATGGTCTGAGTGCCGTCTGGTGAAAGAATTGTCTTCCACTGCTTAGCCGGAGTGAGGTAGGAGTCGTAGATATAGAACATTGGACGCGGTTTGTCTTTTCCATAGCGATAGAAGGCCGGGTGCGAGCCGTACTTATCGACAATATAGACGATGGCATCACGAGCAGTCTGAGCATTGCGGCCGGGAAACGGCTCAATATGAAAACACACCTTGATATCATGATTCGCAGCAGCATCGAGCAGCCGCGGAACAGCCCTGTCCGTATATGAGTCTTTGCCCCACCAGGATGTACTGATTACACCCACCTGCGCCCGGCGAAGCATTTGCATATGGGCATTCAGGCCATCGTCACTATTGGAGCTGTAACAGCCGAGTTTCGGATAGAAATCGGCGCCGATGTCATCTCCGCCCGGATAGTTTTTTGGTTCGCCCTTTTTTACAGATTGCTGATGGTTCCAGTGATAGTAGAAATTGTCGGTCTGGGGATTACCATACCACGGGTAATAAAATGTATGAACGTCATAGTTTGGTTGTGGATCACCAGCTCGAACCCCGGCTTGCCGGGGGCCGAGGCAAATGGTCAAGGCAATTGCAAGCGATACTGCCAGCCGAATCTTTGCTTGTTGTTCCATCACGCTTTAGCTCCTTGATTCGTTGTTGAAATTGCTGAATTCTGCTTTCATTATTCTACACTATTTTATCGCTGTGTCTATGAGCAACCTCCGGCACGAAGCCATATTTAAGTGAAATGGGTAATACACGTATGTCTGAGAAAATAAATGAGCTTTTCCTCACATTTTAGTAGATTTTTTTATAAATCCGCAATAAAATCAGATGTTGAATCGTCTTTTTTATAAACAAACCTTCTGAATAATGATTAGGACGAGTCTGCAATTGCAGATAGTTGCCGTGAGTGCGGCTCTGCATGGATTTATAAGCAGGAAATGAAATGGAGGTTACTATGAAAAAAACAAATCAATTGAGTGTGGTTATGGTCTGTGTAATCCTGATGTGCGCAAGCTGTCTGTTCGCACAGGATTGGCCTCAGTGGCGTGGGCCGAACCGGGATGGCAAGGTCAGAGGATTCAAAGCACCCCGCCAATGGCCGAATGAGCTGACGCAGAAGTGGAAGACGACGGTGGGCTCGGGCGATGCGACGCCGGCCTTGGTCGGTAACAAGCTCTATGTCTTCACGCGGCAGGGCGACGAAGAGGTTACTTTGTGCCTTGATGC